>REBZ01000037.1 GCA_007692495.1 Alkalicoccus sp. | reverse complement strand
ACCCCCAACCTACTGATTACAAGTCAGTTGCTCTACCAATTGAGCTAGGCCAGCACATCATCTATATAAAACTGCCTGAAAGCAGCAGTCTGAAAATGGTGACCCGTACGGGATTCGAACCCGTGTTACCGCCGTGAAAGGGCGGTGTCTTAACCACTTGACCAACGGGCCGTGTGAAAGGATTTTACTTACTTATAAGGTAATGTATTTTTTGCCTTTTATCAAGGGTTATGCCTGAATCAGCAACCTTCAACAAGAATAGATATTATCAAAAAGGCTGCGCTTTGACAATAGGTTTTTAAAAAGTTTTTGTGCCGGAAAATAAAGTCTTTCAATTACGAATTTTCCGGAGGTTATTCTTTTAAGAATTTCCCTCTGCGGCTCAGCGGTTCACGTGTTTCCTGAACTTATAGGCACGACCCACACTGCTGCTAAAATTATGCTGAATCTCAGCGGTCCTTTAAAACAAACGCTGCCTTAAAAATAAAGTATAGAATCGATAAACATCCGCCATCGTTTCGACAGGTACACTTTCCACTTCGTTTTTTCATAGGAAAAGAAAAGTTTTACTTTTCATGAACACTGTTCTTTATTCCGTAAAACCGATGCCAGGGCAGAGACGCCTGCGGAAGGCGCGAAGATTCTTCCGGACGGAAGGACAGCCGCAGGCAGCATTCTAAAACAACACGGAGCTTTAAGAGAGCCTTTGGAAAAGATCCTTTTCTCGTTTTATCATCCTGCTTAGTAAAAAGCACCTCATAAAACACGGTGTGCTCCCTATAGAGAAAAAGCTATTTTCACCTACCAGGCTGTGAAAATTTTGCATGAGTGTCTATGTTAAAGCTTTGTAATATAAAGAAGCCTGCCGGAGAGGGCTGCGGCAGGCCAGATGGAAGAAAAATGTTCTCCAGTAATCATCACCCCTTCAACACAGCCTTATTAATAAATACTGACCGTGTAATGAATTGTCTCTTTTTTGACAGGGCTTTCTACTACAATATACCAGAACCCATTATGCGGCACCTTCAAATGAGCCGGTGAAATCTTTACCAGCCCGCCATAGTAATCGCACGGCTTTTCCTCACGGTACTTTCTGAAATTCGTAATATCCATCATCAGCACTTTCGCTTCCCCATCCAGGTAAACTTCCACCCGCTGACCCTTATAAAGGTAGCGCTCAACATAACGATACTTCATGATAATACTCCTTTCTAATGTCTAATGGCTCGATTACATTCTGCAGTGTGAAATAACGGCCTGTCTGCTTATATAATAAAACTTCTACATTTTCGGCCGTAATCCTTTTTTTACCTGTTATGAAAACCGGCAGGCTTGCCGTGGAGGAGATCTCCAGCTTCCCCGGGCCGGTTTCCACTTCATTTTTGCCGTGAAAGAGACGCCTTCTGCTTTTTATGATTCCTATTTCTTTTTCCGTAAAGCCGGTGACAAAGTGATTGTTCGAGACGGCTGCGGAAAAGAAAGCGGAAAGATCCTCCCGGACGTCAGGAAAGTCGCAGGCACTCTGAAAACAACTCGGAGCTTTAACAGAGCCAATTTAATAAGTAATTTGATTTTGGACATATTGTATCTCACCCGATAAAAACAATACCGGAAACGAAAAAGAGCTGTATTGAAAGGCTGCAGCTTCACCGGAATACTCCGGCCTGCTTTAACAGAACCTGTTTTCCTGCCATCTCACCATTCCCCAAAATAAGTTTTTTAATTTCATTGTTTTAAAGCACAAAAAAGCCCTCTGCAGACGCAGAGAGCTTAAACATAATTGTGTTATGGAGCTTCCTAGCGGGCTTGAACCGCTGACCTCATCCTTACCATGGATGCGCTCTACCAGCTGAGCTAAGGAAGCATATGGCTCCACAGGTAGGATTCGAACCTACGACCGATCGGTTAACAGCCGATTGCTCTACCACTGAGCTACTGTGGAATAGTTTCAAATCCCCTGTCTGCTTTGACAGAGTAAAGTGCATAACAGAAAAAATAACCCAGCGACGTCCTACTTTTGCAGGGGGAGAGCCCCCAACTATCATTGGCGCTGGAGAGCTTAACTTCCGTGTTCGGCATGGGAACGGGTGTGACCTCTCCGCTTTCGTCACTAGGTTATGTTTTTTCTGTCTTTTGAAGACATTTTATATATTACTATATCGTTCTGCCTTTTGACAAGGGGGTAAAGAAAAATTTCTTTATATTTTTTACACTTGTTTAAGACTGGTGACGTTATTAAAGAGGCCGGCGGCTTTTCCACCCGGTAGGAACCGCCGGCTTTCCAAAGACGGGGAAAATCCTCCGGAAGACTATTTTGCTTTTTTCTTCTTTCCCTGTCTGTTTCTGTGCTCTTTTGTACTTTTGGTTGTCTGTTTATCCCGTTTCTGCTCCATCTCCACCGTCGGCTGTTTTCCATTAGGCTGGGCATGCAGCCGGTGAAGCACGAGGATCTGCCACGTATTCGCTACAAGAAGAGGAACGATAGCATTCAAAATAAATGTCAAATCATTTTCTCTGAGTGCCGGAATCCATTCAATAGTCGTTACAACGATCATAAAAAAGAGGGCCGGTACAAAAGCAGATTGATTTGTATCTTTTGCTTTAATTTTAGCTACGATCCATCCGTAAATAAGCAGCATGACCGGCATGACCGCAAAGTGCAGAATTGTTTCTCCCTCTTCCGAAAACAGCAGGTAGCGGAAAAACATTAAATCAAACAACGCAAAGGCGATAAGTACAATCTGGACTTTATTCCATAGGGAAACACTTTTAAAAATTCCGAGACCGAACCGGTGTATCGTCAAGTAGGCGAAAAAACCCATCTGAGCGATAACTGTCCAAATTGCGGCAGTGATTGCAATCATAGCGACCCCGCCGAAGCGTAAATTGGCAAGATCATTTATATGTGTCTGCAGATCAAGAACAAATCCCATAATGAAACCGAATGTCGTTCCAATCAGCAGCGTGGAATTAAACAAAAAAACAACTTTTCTAGTGTTCACGCCTTTTCCTCCTAACACGCATTTGTCCACTCTCCATTGTAGCAGAGCGCTCCTCTGTGAGGCTACTGTTTTCACCGCCCTGTCACAACTCTTTTTCTAAGTGAGGAGATCCATTTCCAAAGTTGCCTGTATCGTGCTCCCGTTGAAAGTTATGCCCATAGTTATTCACTCCAGGGGACTGGTCCAGAACGTACTAGTACAAAAAAGGTGCCCCGGTAATAAACACCGGAGCACCTGCCTTAAAATATTATTTTTGGGTTTTTTCAATGACCTTCGAAGCGATATCCGTATAAATTTTACCGATTTTATGGTCTTCGGCGTACACCGAAGGCGCAAATACTTCTTCGTCATAATCCGGCTGGCCGAGCGGCACCTGTGCGAGCACTTCTGTTTTAAGCTCTTCCGCAAGCTTCGGTCCGCCTCCTTTACCGAATACATACTCTTTTTCGCCTGTCACTTCACTTTCGAAGTAAGCCATGTTTTCAATGACACCGAGAATTTCGTGTTCTGTTTTCAAAGCCATCGCTCCGGCACGCGCCGCAACGAAAGCGGCCGTAGCGTGGGGAGTCGTTACGATGATTTCTTTGGAATGCGGGAGCATGGAATGAATATCGAGCGCTACGTCGCCTGTTCCAGGAGGAAGATCGAGAATAAGGTAGTCAAGATCATCCCACTCGACTTCGTTGAAGAAATTGTTGAGCATTTTACCGAGCATCGGACCGCGCCAGATAATCGGAGAGTTGTCTTCTACGAAAAAGCCCATGGAAATCACCTGGACGCCGAAGCGGTCCACCGGGTAGATACGCTCGCCGACTACACGCGGCCGCTCTTCGATCCCCATCATATCCGGTACACTGAAGCCGTAAATATCCGCATCGATGATACCTACCTTTTTTCCTTGGCGGGCGAGGGAAATAGCAAGGTTGACTGACACCGTTGATTTACCGACTCCACCCTTTCCACTCGTAACGGAAATGAACGTCGTCTTATCCGTCCGGTCAAGAAGGGATCCTCCTTCTTCCTCTTCGGCAGATCCGTGCTCTGCAATGACGCTGTCCGCCAGTTTCTCAAAGCGGAGACCGACTGATTCCGCCCCAGCTTCTTTCAGTGCAGTCACCACTTCCTGCTGCAGCTGCATTTGTTCTGCTGTTCCCGGCTGAGCAATAGCAAGCTTCAGGCTGAGAAGGTTTTCTTTGATTTTCACTTCTTTAATCGCGTCAAGATCTGTCAGCGATGTATGCAAATGAGGGTCGTTAATATCCTCGAGTACTTTTCTTACTTTTTCTTCCGTGATCATTCTGACACCGTCCTTTAACGAGTGAATTCGATTACAACGATTGTAATTATAACATACATCCCCCTGCGTTAAGAGGGATTAGAACAGGTGGATTTTCACCGAAGAATTTCTGGCGGAATCTTCTTTTTATTCACTTTAAAAATTTCTTTTCCCCCTTCTCCGTTTTTAACATTTTTCATATTCAAAAACCAGAATAGGGGTCTGAATTTCCCGCTGCCGACCGGTATGGTGAGTCTCTGCTCCGGATGACATATGACTTTACCGACAAGGACTGTAACAGGGCTGACTAATGCGGGCAGTTGCTTAGTGAAGTTATGGAAGAGATGAGGGCTGACCACGTCGCTGTTGATAACGAAATCGGCAATTATAATATCGTTCCTTATAAGACCATCCATATCAACGGAGGCGTTATCAGGGGGGGGAGACCCGGCAACATCAGCACTCAACAATTAGAATCAGATGTGGGATTATGATAACCTGAACGTAACAGGTGCATCCGTTTTCGCCCATAACATCGGCTACAACCCGACCGGCACTGTCGGTGTTCTCGCCTGCCGCTGCAGCGAAGGAATTCAGGAGTTTCTGGATATTGTCGGCGGCCAGCTTGTTGAAGCTAAAAAATTATCGCGGAAAATGCGCAAGTAATTAAGAAGGGAGGGAAAAAAACCATGGGTTCTATCGGTATTCCTGGACTAATATTGATCCTCGTGATTGCCCTGATTATTTTCGGCCCGAAAAAGCTCCCGGAAATCGGATCAGCTTTGGGTCAGACACTTGCAGAATTCAAGAAGTCGACAAAAGAAATCATGAGTGACGACTCAGATGAAACACCAGAGACAAAAGAAACAACGGAACAGAAGGAAAAGAAAACGGAGGAAAAAAGTGACAAAAATTCCGGGGGCTAAAACTGTTGAAGAGCTGCCCCAGCAGTCAGCTCTGGAGCATTATACAGCGTTGCGCCTATTTTATCCTCATTGTTATTTCTGTAGTTATTACTCATCCCGATTTCGTGTCCGATATTTTATTGATCGTACCGCTTGCAGCATTGTATGAAATCGGTATCGTTTTATCCAAGAGAGCTCATGCAAAACGGGAAGAAAAAGAGCTGGCTGATTCTGCCTGAAAATAAATTATGTATTTTCAAAACGAAGCAGAGAAACAGCTATTAAAAAAACATTTGAGCGGGGCCGCTCAGCTTAATGATTAAGTTCTACGATGAGGTCAACACCTCTCTCCTGCTCTTCCCGCGGCAGGTGCAAAGAGCCGCAGGCACTCCAAAAACAACCCGGAGCTTTAACAGAGACACTTATGCACCATAATAGAGGAAAAGGCCCTTTTATCGTAATGCAGCCTCCTGCCTGAACAGGAGGAACGAAGCCTGGTTGGACGGAAGATCCTCCTCTGTTTTTTTTACCGTAAGCTGTAGTGAACAGGGGGACTTCGGGGCGGTAAAGGCCGAGCGGAAGAAATTAGCTGAAGCCGGCCCGCCCAGAAAGCGCAAGCAGGAAACCGTATATCTATACATGAAAAACACTTTATCAACAGCCAGCAGCCCCGCTTCAAATTATGAAGCGGGGCTGTCTAGTTCTCGTATTTATGATAGTTCAATAGAAAAACACTTAATTTGTAATCTGCATATTTCCGAAAGGGAAAAACACTACCATGGACCGGCCGACAATATATTCTTCCGGGATGTGGCCGAGCCCATTCCGGCTGTCGAGACTGTTGCCCCGGTTATCTCCCATGACGTAGTACTCTTCCTCTTCTACAGCTGTTTCCTCAATCTGCTCCGCATAGTCTGCCAGTTCGTTGACATAAGGTTCTTCGATCTGTTCTCCATCTATATACAGTTCGCCGTCCTCCATTTCAACCGTTTCACCAGGAAGACCGATTAGACGTTTAACGTAATGCCGGTTGTTCTCACCTTCAATAATAACAACGTCCCCGCGGTCAAATTCTCCCATCCAGGAAGTTGTTTTGTTAACCAGTATTCTGTCGTTATCATATAAGGAAGGTTCCATAGAGGCTCCCTCAACTACGTAAGGCGCCGCAATAAAGGAACGTACAATGAAAGCTACTGCGACCGCTGCAATTATAGGTACGAGCCATGAGCCTTTCTTTTTCTTTTGTTCTTCTGCCACCCGGCATCCTCCTTTAATTCTACCCTTGTACTTCCATGCTATCATAGCATATCTTCCATGAGGATTCACCGTATAATGTACTTCTGGCAGATCGGCTTTCCGGCTGCAGCGGATGCCTGAGCCTGAGAATCGACAGGCGCCCTGCCTCCAAACAAAACTGCGGATAACCATCACATTTCCCTGCAGGAGAACTGTAAAGCACGGAATACAGGTTCCTCCTGGAAACGAATAAAGGATGCTCCTCCTGTTGAGGAACATCCTGGAAAATCATATATTATAGCAGGCTAATGATTAAACTGATCACTACGAGTGCACCGATCACCATTAAAATTGTCCGAAGCATAAAGAATGCCCCCTCTCTTTAGTATTATGTATTTTCAGTTCCTCTTTTGTATCTTCAATAAACCTCTATCTTGAATACTGCTATTCTAATGGAACTGACTTTTTATTATAAGATTCCACTTCCAACCAGCTGACTTCTCTTTCTTCAGGACAAACTGCCCGGCCGTGCACGAGGACAAATTTCTCAGCATCCGTTGCTATCGTAAGTCAATAGACTCAAATCTTACTGGTAACGTTTTAACTACTAAAACAGAGGGGATTACAGAGGATAACATCATTAATTAACAAATATTTAAAGGAGGCACAACATTGGGTTCGAAATCGAACGAAATTATTGAAAAAAGCATGCACAATAACCACGGATACAGTATGGAAGGCTATGAACGGTCTCTTGACAAGAAAATCACCGTAGAAAAGAAACGGGAAAAGGAATACGAAAAATCAAAAGCCGTCACTCAGGAAGCTAATTCTCAAGTGCATAAGTAAACCAAGCCGGCCCCAAATTTTTGGGGCCGGCTTTTTATGTTTTGTGTGAAATACGTTTTATGGAAGCTGCCCGGGGGATACCGTTAACGAACCCAGCGCAGAAAAAAATTTATGAATCTTTTAATGATTTGCAGATTATTTCGCACATCGGAATATCTGGGGATATCGACTTATTTTTTCAAGTTGAATAGCAATAATGTCAAAAAAATTGTAAAATTCTAATATCGGAGCAGAAAAAGATTTCCAGGAGGTGAAATACATACCATTTAACTGCTCTATTACACCTGGTACTTAAAAATACTTAATCCAAAGGAGCTTTTTTTATGCAGCAGAAAGTAAAATCGCCTTTTCTCTTTTCTTTGACAGCTGTATTGGCGTTCAGCGGTTTCACCGGCACCGGCCTTGCCGAAAGTAACCAGTCCGCTCAGCTGTCAGAAGTACACGTTGATTTCGATTCGTCCTCTACAGAGAAAATAACAGTTATTGTTGAACTGGAGGAATCCTCCATTCTGGCAGCAGAACATGCCGGAGACAGCCAGTCCCAGGAAGGGCTTGCACAAATTCGAAGTGAAGTGATCCAGGCTGCAGAAGAAGCGGCAGGGGTATCAGCAAACCAGGAATACGACTATGTATTTTCCGGATTTTCGGCTGAAGTAGCGCAGAATAATATTCCGGAACTTCTCAAGGTTCCCGGCATTAAAGCCGTTTATCCGGATGAAACATACGAAGTAAATACTTTTGACAACGAAGCTGAACTGATCGATGAGGAATCATTCAGCCCCGCCATGATGGACAGCGCTCCGTTTATCGGCGCAGATGAAGCATGGGAAAGCGGATATACGGGCGAAGGGGTAACAGTTGCTGTTATTGATACGGGAGTGGATTACACCCACCCTGACCTGGAGCACGCTTTCGGTGACTACAAAGGCTTTGACTTTGTAGACAACAATGAAGATCCACAGGAGACTCCTCCTGGTGATGACCGGGGGGCCTCGACTAATCACGGAACGCACGTAGCGGGTACAGTTGCTGCCAATGGTGAAATTAAAGGCGTCGCACCTGATGCTGACCTGCTTGCCTACCGCGTACTCGGGCCGGGCGGCAGCGGTACAACGGAAAACGTGATTGCCGGTATTGAACGCGCTGTGGAAGACGGCGCGGATGTAATGAACCTCTCCCTCGGCAACGCGACGAACGACCCGGATTTTGCTACGAGTCTTGCGCTGGATACAGCGATGGAAGACGGTGTAGTAGCTGTCAGTTCCAATGGAAACAGTGGACCTGCCAACTGGACAGTAGGATCTCCGGGAACTTCCCGCGATGCGATTTCTGTCGGTGCAACGCAGCTTCCATATGACGCCTACAGCGCAGAAATTTCCACGCCGGGCGGTTTTGACTACCCGTCAGCCGAGGTAATGGGATTCCCTGAAGTCGATGACCTTCTTGCCTTGAATGAAGAAGAATACGAATTTGTTGATGTCGGACTGGCTCAAGAAGACGACTTCGAAGGTAAGGATCTCGAAGGACAGATTGCCCTGATCGAACGCGGCGAAATTGCTTTTGTTGATAAAGCAGCAAATGCTGCTGCCGCAGGAGCGGAAGGGGCTGTTCTGTATAATAACGAGGATGGATCCATGCCGGAAATTCCAGGTATGCCTGTTCCAACGATTATGACAACTCAGGAAGACGGTCAAAAGCTTCTTGAAGAACTGGAAGCTGAAAACAATACCATTTCCTTCGATATCGAATTTGACCGTGAAATCGGCGAAACAGTCGCTGACTTCTCTTCCCGGGGACCTGCGATGGACACGTGGATGATCAAGCCGGATGTTTCCGCACCGGGTGTCGGAATTGTCAGCACAATTCCAACGCACGATCCTGATGACCCGCATGACTACGCTTCTATGCAGGGCACAAGCATGTCTGCTCCTCACGTTGCCGGAGCTGCTGCTTTGATTCTGGAAGCAAACCCTGACTGGAACGTTGACTTTGTTAAATCGGCACTCATGAACACGGCGGAAACGCTTTATGACGCCGATGGAAATCTCTACCCGCATAACACACAGGGAGCCGGCAGCATCCGTGTCCTTGATGCTATTAATGCCGATGTTCTCGCCGTACCAGGCAGCCATTCGTTCGGTATTTTCGATAAAGATAACGGAAGAGAAGTGCAGCGCCAGAAGTTTACGGTTCACAACCTTTCTGACGAGCGTAAACGCTACTCGATTGACTTTACCGGCCACGATGGAATTAAGGTACAGACAAGCAACAACCTGCAGGTACAGCCGGGAAGCACGCAGGAGCTGAATTTCGGGGTACAGGTGGATGCATCCAGCGTTGATCCCGGTTACTACGAAGGAACTTTCCTGCTGAACGATGGGGACAGCACGATCGAAGTGCCGACCATCCTGTTTGTTCAGGATCCAGACTTCCCGCTTCTTACGTCTCTTTCTCTGGGGCTTGAAGATGGCAGCCTTGTAGGAACGATTAATCTTCCCGGCGGCGCGGATCACTTTAACCTCCGTATCCGTGATGCAGCTACCGGAGAACTGCTCGAGGAACCTGCAGAAGCAGAAAACCTGGACAGCGGCCTGCACTCTTTCACATGGGATATGACCATTGACGGAGAGCCCCTGACTCCAGGAGGTTATCAGATTAATGCCTACGCTTCTCTCGGCGATCAGGAATATGAACTTTCAGGTCCTGTGCTGAATATTCCGGAAGAGTAGTCACATGAAGACAGCAGCTGCTTAAAATGACAGAAAGAGCCCGGCGGAAAATCCGCCGGGCTTTTTTTCAGCTTGTTGATTAAATGATCGTTTTAGTATATTTATTCCAGTCAGTGTATAGACTCCTTCTTTTACCGAGCCTGCCGCAGGCTGGTCTTCAGCTGTTAGGCCTGCGCCGTGATCAGACGGCACTTCACCCCACCGGCGTCTCCGCCGTTACGGAGGGAAGCCAGCTCTTTATCGAAAAAAACGGCTTTAATAAGGAAGTTTTTCATAATAGAAAACTTCTTCCTATTTCCCTGCTGCAGCCGCAGGGGCGACTCCGAGGCGATCAAGGACGAGGCGAA
>REBZ01000026.1 GCA_007692495.1 Alkalicoccus sp. | reverse complement strand
TCCGCTTCGTTTCTGCCGTGAAAGAGACATCCTTCTGCTTTTTATGATGCCTATTTCTCCTTCCGTAAAACCGGTGACAGGGCAGAGACGCCTGCCGAAAAAGAAAGCGGGAAGATCCTCCCGGACGTGAGGAAAGCCTCATGCTTTCTCCGCGGCAGGTGAAAAGAGCAGCAGGCATTCCAAAAACAACACGGAGCTTGGCTCTTACGTAAGGAAAGGGAATCCGCTTTTCTGCCTGTTTGGCACAGCAGATCATCTGTTGAAAATGCCGATAGAACGGGCTTTAAATAGATAAATTCTGCTGGTTTAATTTAGGGTTATTAGAATATAAAGCTTGTGTTCCCCAAGTTTACGTAAGAGCCCGGAGCTTTAACAGAGCCTAATTTAAAGCTATGTTAAGGCTGCGGGACCGGAAGGGCAGTATCAGGATAGTAAAGATACTGAAAATGAAACATATTGGTATAGACAACTAAACATATGATAGTATGAGCATATAGAAAGGAGTGACCGGCTATGAAAAAAAGTTTTCCGGGAGCACTGCTGCTGGATGGGAAAGGGGGAAGATTTCCTTCCCCTGTCATTACTATAGAAGGTGGAAAGATAAAACATATCGAAAGTAATGGAGCAGCAGAGGAATGCAGCCGGTTCGTGATTCCGGGTTTTATTGATACCCACATTCACGGGGCGGATGGAGTGGACGTAATGGATGGGACAACGGAAGCTTTGGAAACAATCAGCGCCGGGCTTCCTGAAGAAGGGACGACAAGTTTTCTTCCGACAACGCTCACTGCTTCTCCCGAGGCTCTCCAGCGGTCGCTCCAGTCAGTAAAAGAAGCCGCCGGGAAGACTGCCGGAGCGGAAATTCTTGGAGTGCACCTCGAAGGGCCGTTTATTAATGCAGTAAAAAAAGGAGCGCAGCCGAAGAAATGGATTCAACGGCCGGATCCGAAACTGTTCCAGAGGTTTCAATCACAGGCCGGCGGATTGATCCGGACAGTAACCATAGCTCCGGAAACAGCCGGAGCGGATCTTCTTCTGGAGGAATGCCGCCGGACAGGAGTTATCGTATCCGCCGGACATACCGATGCTTCCTCCTCTGAGATGGGTGAAGCAATCAGCAGAGGAGTAACGCAGGTGACCCACTTGTTTAACGGGATGAGGGGGATTCACCACCGTGATCTGGGAACGGCCGGGGCAGCATTGCTTCGGGATGATCTCCGTGCAGAACTGATAGCCGACGGTATCCACGTCTCCCCGGAAGCTGCAGCACTCGTTTTTAAGACAAAAGGTGCCGAGGGTATTCTGCTCATTACCGATTCGATGAGGGCTAAAGGAAAAAAAGATGGAGTTTACGATCTTGGCGGGCAGAAAGTCACCGTGCGGAACGGGACAGCACTGCTTGAGGACGGTACGCTTGCCGGCAGCGTGCTGCGGATGAACGAAGCAGCAGCGAATATGGTGGAATACGCCGGGTGTTCGATGGAGGACGTTATACAGATGACTTCGGGAAATCCCGCAGAGGTACTTGGTCTCGAAGGTAAAAAGGGATTTCTCGGAGCAGGAGCAGACGCCGATTTTATTCTTATAGACAAAAAATGGAATGTTTTAGAAAGTTTTACAGGCGGGAAAAAAGTATATTAAAAGAGGTGGGATCATGCATATTATTGAGGCGGCAGACTATGAGGACATGAGTTTAAAAGCGTGGGAAGTCCTGCAGCATAAATTACCCCGGATACAGGTGCTCGGGCTTGCAACAGGAGGAACGCCGGTCGGCATGTATGACCATCTTATCAAGGCGGTTCAGAACAAGCAGGCGGATGTTTCCCACCTTCACACGGTAAATCTTGATGAATATATAGGGCTGAGCACCTGCGATCCGAACAGCTACTATATGTTTATGAAAGAAAAGCTTTTTGGTCCGCTTGGTCTTCCGGAAGATAAAGTCCATCTGCCGCATGGTGATGCAGAAAATCCGCAAGCGGAAGGAAAAAGGTATGAAGACTTGATACAAAGCCTTGGAGGCGTTGATCTGCAGGTGCTTGGAATTGGGAAAAACGGCCATATTGGATTTAATGAACCTGGAAGTGAAATGGATGGCAGAACATCAGTAGTTCAGCTGGCATCTTCCACAGTAGAAGCGAACGCCCGGTTTTTTGAGAACGAGGAAGAGGTACCAAAAACGGCTATCACCATGGGTATTGGTACTATTCTTGAAGCCGGTGAAATACTGCTGCTTGCCTCCGGAAAAAACAAAGCACACGCTGTAAAGTGTATGATTGAAGGCGAAGTGACGAGTTACTGTCCGGCTTCAGCACTGCAGAAGCATCCAAAGGTCACTGTAGTAGCAGACAGGGAAGCACTTTCTGAAATGAACTAACAAAGCAGGTAAATACGGCCGCCCAGCCATGCCGGCTATTATCATCCTGACGATGTTTTACGACCTGCAAATTCAAAAGCAGATCTCACAAAAAAAATGTAAACGATTTCAATTATCCGTTAATTTGGAAAAATTGTGTTGATTTAGGATAATGATTATGATACTATCATCTTTGTATAAGGTTTGAATTCGGAAACATTCTTCGGCCTCGTTTGAAAGCAGGCAAGAAATGGTTCACGAGATTCAAAGATTTCAGGCAAGGAGGCCGATTTATTATGACAGGTAAAGTAAAATGGTTTAACGCTGAAAAAGGATTTGGTTTTATTGAGCGTGAAGATGGAGACGATGTATTCGTACATTTCTCTGCAATTCAGGCAGAAGGATACAAAACGCTTGAAGAAGGTCAGGATGTTGAATTCGAAATCGTAGAAGGAAACCGCGGACCGCAGGCTTCAAACGTAGTAGCACTGTAATATTTCTGCGGGAAAATAAATACAACGATCAGGAAGCTGTTCCCACACAGGCCTTACACAGGCCGAAGGGAGCAGCTTTTTATTTTGTGACAGACAGTGTTGAAGGCCGCCATAATTGTTAGAAACAGCACAGGTACCCGGGGAACTACCACACGGCTGAAAAGGACAGTTTGTTAATGAACTAAGTGTGTTTAAAGGCATTTGAATCGCTGTATACGTTTCTTCTACAGTTCATATGTGCAGGAGAGCGGTGAGTCTTTAACGTCCCAACAGTCGATTAAACCAAGCCTGCAAATAAATCATTTTATAAGGAGTACAGTACACTGCATAATTTTCACTATTGCTTTTTTTACAGTTGTCTTCTATAAATAAAGAAAAGAGCCTGACAGAAAGGAGGGTTTATATGGTAACAATTAACGATATAGCGAGGCGCGCGGGTGTATCCAGAACGACAGTGTCACGATTTATAAATGAGTCCGGGTATGTCAGTGAAAAAGCAAGGGAAAATATCAGCCGCGTTATTGAAGCGACAGGCTATGTGCCGAGTGAGCAGGCAAAGTCACTCCGGTTAAAGCGGACGAAAGTTATTGGAGTAGTCATTCCAAAAATTAGCACGGAAACGATGAGCCGGGTAGTAAATGGCATGGATGAGATTCTTCAGCAGGAAGGGTATCAAATACTGCTGGCGAGCTCCAGTCTTGATAAACAGAAAGAAATTGAGCAGCTGAAACTTCTGGAGAGCAGAAGAGTAGACGGTATTATACTTGTGGCAACAAACCGGGAACCGGAACTGCTGGAAGCAGTCAAAAACTTGAGTGTACCTGTTGTAGCTGTAGGCCAGCATCTCCCTGAAATTTCGTCCGTCGTTTATAATGATTACGAAGCGGCAAAATCGCTGACAAAAGAAATTCTTCATGCAGGGCATACGAAAATTGGCTTTATCGGCGTAGATGAAGCAGATTATTCGGTTGGTGTTCTTCGTAAAAAAGGGTTCCTTGATGCATTAAAAGAAAACGGCTGTTCAGTGGAAACAGGATGGATGCAGACAGCTTCCTTCAGCATTTCAGCTGGTGAAGAGGCTGCTGCCAGGCTGCTGGAACAGTCGAAAACACTTCCAACAGCTTTACTGGCTGTTACTGACAGATTAGCGGTCGGAGCGATGCAGACGCTTCGAAAAGAGGGCTTCGATCTTCCAGGTGAAATGGCTGTAGCAGGGATGGGAGCATCGGATATGTCAGCCTACGTAACTCCGGCTTTAACAACGGTAGACTACTATTATGAAGAAGCCGGAAAAGTATCTGCAGGAATTTTATTAAAAGCGATTACAGGACACGCAAAAAAAGTCGAAAAATCACAAATGGACTATAGACTTTTAAAACGGGATAGTTTACGATGAACATGGAACCGATTACATTGTTTTTTATGCACATTGTGGAATCGATCACACATGTCTGTTGCTCAAGCTTTATTGTGTATTTATTTTAGAAAGGGGTTATGATCATGACTGATGAAAATCGCAGGATAGCGGAAGAACTGGTACAGGCTGTCGGCGGGGAAGAGAATATATCTTCCATAGCCCACTGTGCCACAAGACTTCGGATTATGGTAAAGGACAAAGAAAAAATTGATCAGGACCGAGTAGAAAATCTCGACAAAGTAAAAGGAGCCTTTTACAATGCCGGGCAGTTTCAGGTTATTTTCGGAACCGGGACGGTTAACCGTATTCATGAGCAGATGGTTGCAATAGGAATGCCGGAAGCTTCCAAGTCCGAACAGAAAGAAGAAACAAAAAAACAGGGTAATTGGCTGCAGCGTCTGCTTCGTACGTTTGGTGATATTTTCGTACCAATCATTCCGGTGCTTGTTGCGACGGGTCTTTTCATGGGTTTCCGTGGACTTATTACAAACATTTTCCCTGGAGCGCTTCCGGATAACTTTCTTCTATATACAGAAGTTTTAACGGATACGGCGTTCGCCTTTCTCCCGGCACTTGTAGCCTGGTCGGCCTTCAGGGTCTTCGGGGGCAGTCCGGTTATCGGTATTGTGCTTGGTTTAATGCTCGTTAACCCTGCTCTTCCAAATGCTTATGAAGTAGGTGCGGGAGATATAGATCCGCTGTATTTCTTCGGATTTATACCTGTCATCGGCTATCAGGGATCGGTACTGCCGGCGTTTATTGCCGGTTACGTAGGGGCGAAGCTTGAAAAATGGCTCCGTCAGCGTGTGCCGGAAGCACTGGATTTAATACTCACACCGTTCCTCACGCTTCTCATTATGATTACAGCAGCCCTGTTTGTATTAGGACCGATCTTCTCGGCAGTGGAAGCTGGTATTATGGGAGGAGCAAACTTTGTACTTGACCTTCCATTTGGAATCAGCGGTCTGATTATCGGTGGGCTTCACCAGGTTATCGTAATTACGGGTGTCCATCACATATTCAACTTGTTTGAAATTCAGCTTCTCGCAGACGATGGTCTCAACCCGTTCAACGCACTGATTACGGCTGGTATTGCAGCCCAGGGTGGTGCAGCTCTTGCAGTCGGCCTTAAAACAAAGTCCAAGAAACTGAAGGCACTGGCACTGCCGTCTTCTCTTTCCGCGTTTCTTGGTATTACCGAGCCGGCTATCTTTGGTGTAAACCTTCGTTACATCAAGCCGTTTGTACTTGCCCTTGTCGGTGGTGCAGCAGGTGGATTCTTTGCTTCCCTGTTTAATCTTCAGGCGACAGGCATGGCTATAACGGTCATTCCGGGAACTCTGCTTTACGTGGAATCAGCGATTACGCTTGTTCTGTATATCCTGACAAACCTTATTGCAGCAGGAGTTGCCTTTACCTTAACCTGGCTCTTCGGCTTCTCTGATGATATGCTCGATTAATAAAATAACAAGCCTCCGGAATTTTCCCGGAGGCTTTTATTTTGATTAAATGATCGGTGCAGAATATTTATTCCAGTCAGTGGATAGACTCCTTCTCTTACCGATCCTGCCGAGGGGGCTGGTCTTCAGCTGTTTGGCCCGTGCCATGATCAGACTGCGCTGAAATCCCACTGGCGTCTCCGCCGTTACGGAGGGAAACCCATCTCTTTATCGAAGAAAACACCTTCAATAAGGGGAGATTTAATGGTAAGAAATTTTTTCCTATTTCCCTGCAGCAGCCGTAGGGACGACTCCTGGGCGATTAAGGCCGAGGCGAAGATCCAGTTATTCCAACCTGCGGGCGGAAGAAATTAGCTGAGGCCGGCCCGCCCGGAAAGCGTCCCCGGAAGGCGCACGCAGGAAACCGTCTATCTATACATAAAAAAAACACTTTATCAACAGCCTGAAAAGCCTCCGGAATTTTTCCGGAGGCTTGTTGTGTTATTGAAGCAGTTTTTTGCTGGATCAGCGCTTATCTTTATCTTTTGATCTGGAGCGTCTGTCTGGTTTAGATTCATCCTCACCAAGCTGCTCCTCAAGATCGTCGCGCAGATCTTCATAAATTTTTTCTTTAAACTCTTCATATACTTCGTCTTTAATATCGTCGTACACTTCATCTTTTACCTGCTCATACACTTCTTCTTTCATTTCCTCGTATACTTCATCTGTCAGAAAGTCTTCCCGCATGTTTTCTTTGAAGTCGTCCTTAATTTCGTCCCGGACATCTTCTTTCATGTCGTCATAGACATTTTCCTTCATGCCGCCGTATACTTCGTCTTTAACACGCCGGCGTTCATTTTTACGGCTGCGCAGACTTTCGACTTTCAAGTCCCTGCTCATCATAATCAGCAATGAAAAGATCATGACGATCATAATAAATGCAAATGGCAGGGCGGCAACAATGGAGGCGGTCTGCAGTCCCTCCAGACCACCGCTCAGCAGCAGCACACTTGCTGTACCGGCGATAAGAAAGCCCCAGATTACTTTTATGGAAAGTTTCGGGCTCAGACTGCCGCTGCTCGTCATCGCTCCCAGGACATAGGAAGCAGAGTCGGCAGAAGTAATAAAGAAAATAATAATCAGGACAATAGCCAGTGAACTAGTTATGGCAGCCAGCGGCAGTTCACCCAGGGTGGTAAACAGAGCCAGTTCGACTTCTTCCATAACGAGGTCCCCGATCAGGTCATTTCCTCCAAGAATAAGGTCAAGTGCCGTCCCTCCAAAAGCGGTGAACCAAAGAGCCGCCAGCAGAGATGGTACGATCAGAACTCCCGCAACAAATTCCCGGATTGTACGGCCGCGGGAAATACGGGCAATAAAGATACCCATAAAAGGTGCCCAGGAAATGTGCCATGCCCAGAAAAATATCGTGTTATTACCGAGCCATTCCCCGTCCCCGAAAGGATCAAGGTCAAGACTCATAGACATTACATTCGACATGTAGCCGCCGATCGTTGTAACAAAGTTCTGGGCAATGAAAAGAGTCGGCCCTACAATAATGACAAAAAGCAGGAGCAGGGCGGCAATAACAAGATTAATCGTACTTAAAATACGAATACCTTTATTAACTCCGGTAGCTGCGGAAAAAATGAAGAGTACAGTTATAATACCGATAATCGTCATCTGTGTCAGTGCCGTATTTTCAATGCCCTCAAATAAGTATGAAAACCCTCCGGATATCTGCAGAGCACTTAAACCGAAAGTGGTGGCAACCCCGGTGGAAGTAGCGAGAACTGCCAGCGTATCAATTCCTTTACCGAATGCACCGTAAGCTTTATCTCCGAGAATCGGGTGAAAAGCAGAACTGATGAGTGCCGGCTGGTCTTTACGGAACTGGACGTAAGCAAGCGTCAAGGCTACAAGAGAAAAGATAGCCCACGGGTGAAGTGCCCAGTGGAAAACCCCGTAGCGGAGGCCGGCTGTCGCAAGCGTTCCTTCACCTGCTCCGACGTAGTCAGGGTGGGGGTCAAAGAAATAAAGAACAGGTTCAGCAACTCCCCAGAACACAAAACCTACGCCGATGCCGGCAGCAAAAAGCATGCCGATCCAGGTGAAAAAATTATACTCCGGCTTTTCGTCTTCTTTACCGAGCCTCAGTTTACCAAATGGACTGACGGCAAGAAAAAGAACGAAAGCAATAAAAAAGGCGGTGGACAGCATGTAAAACCATCCGAAATTATTTAACGTAAATGCGAGACCCTGATTGGATCGTGCTTCCAGAGATTCCGGTCCAAGAAATCCCCAAAGTACAAACGCAGCCACCAGCGGAGCTGAAATGAAAAAGACAATGCTTGGTTTCTTCGTTTCGTACGAATAATGATCGCTCATAAATGTAAGCATATCCGCGCAGCACGCGGATACTTCCCCCCTTCGGTATGTAATGATGAAGCTGTAAATTCGAAAAAAGTGCCGACATTTATCTTACTGTTAAATTCCCCTAATGTCTACTAGTGGAAACACGTATTTGAAACATCTGGCATAATTGTTATAAATGATTAGGATAAAGAAGGAAAATACCGGGCCTATCGATAATTAAGAAGTAGGCAGGAATAAAAGTCTGCCGGCAGAAGTATGATTACTTTCTAAAAGTTGTTATGGACTTAAATCAATTGGAGAGGAGAAACTAATGGCTGAATTTGATGATTTTTTAAAGCTCGATATCCGTATTGGCACAATTATAGAAGTGGAGGAACTCGAAAAAGCGAAAGTTCCTTCATTGAAAATGAGAATCGATTTTGGAGAAGAAATTGGAATTCGCCAGTCGAGTGCGCAGATAACTAAGCGTTATGAGGCGGGGCAGCTGAAAGGAAAGCAGGTTACTGCTGTAGTGAATTTTCCTCCCCGGAGGATCGCGGGATTTTCCTCTGAAGTGCTCGTCCTTGGAGGAATACCGGGTGAAGGGGACGTCGTGCTTCTGAGGCCGGATGAACCCGTCCCCAACGGTACAAAAATCGGATAAATAAAGGCCGTCTCAGGAATAAGACGGCCTTCAAATCGTTATTGGATTTTGAGCATTTCAGGGAGCTGTTATTTTTTTAAGCTGCCCTTGAAAACAGCTCGTTTATGAAATGAACATAACGCTGCTGTACTCTCGGCGGGGCTTACCTGAGGGCTTGTTCCCGCCTGATTTTGGCGGGAGACGAGTCCGCCAAAATGGATTCTCGAACGGCGTTGATTCTCTGGGTGTCCCCACCTTCGCTGCACAGCTTTAGATATTTTCATTTTTCATGGTGCCGTTTTTAACGGCATCAATGTCTCTGTTAAAGTCCAGGGGTCTTACGTAAGGAAAGGGAATTTACTTTTCAGTTAGTTTATTTCCGCAGGTTCATCTGTAGAAAATACCGGTGAAACAGGTTTCATTAAATGGATTTTATTTGATTAAATTGATTTTAATGGAATGAACCGCTGATTTTCCCCAAGTTTGCGTAAGAGCCAAGTCTAGTGCTGGTATATGCAGAAAACTTCGCTTCCGCTCTGTCGTGGAGGAGACGTCCCTCTGCTTTTTATGAATTTTTATTTCTCCTTTAGTAAAACCGGTGCCAAGGTAATTTTTCGAGACGCCTGAGGAAAAAGAAAGCGGGAAGATCCTACCGGACGTCAGGGAAGCCGCGTACGCGGCAGGATGAAAAGAGCCGCAGGCGCAAAACAACCCGGAGCTTTAACAGAGACACTTATGCAACATCATTGCACCATGATGGGTGAAAATGCCCTTCTATATCGTTAGAATTTAAACATCCCCGCTTGAAAGAAATACCTTCGCATTTTTACCGGAAGCTGCAGGAGCCAAGGGGGGACTCCGAAGCGATGAAGGCCGAGCCTTGGAAACGAAGGCGGACGTTTCTCACGTCCATATTTTATTTTCAGGGCAGCCATTTTTTAAAAGGATGGCTCTATTATTTCAAAGGAAACAGAGTCGAAGTGCCTGTCCTCCACATAGACTTCAAGGCGGTAGTCCCCTGTCTGAACAGCCGGATCCTCTGCGTCTAAGATTTCCAGAGAAACCTTATCAGTGGAAAAGAAAGAAACGCTCTGCTCGCGGACGGGCACCCACTGATCATCTTCTTCATACAGCAGTTCATAGCTGAGTGCCCGGTTATCCAGGGCATCCCCCACGTAAAACATATTAATCCGTGATTCATATTTCTCAAACAAAGGATTTCTGCTGACGTCCAGCTGCCCCTGAGGAGACACTCCGTCGTCCCCGTAAACGTAGACCCCTTCTTCAAGAGGAGGATTATAAGACCACTGAGAAATCGTGAGCAGCGGCCAGGCAAGAATGGAAATAAACAGAAGTGGTACAAGGCTTCCAGCTGCAGGATTCCATCCACTTTTATTAAAAATTGGAGGCAGGTGCTGATTAGTTTCGTGCGCTATCAAACCGGCTACTTTCCGCGCGTAAAGAGCATTACCAAACAAGCCGAAAAACAGATGGATTAAAAGCACAGGAAAAACAAGCAGCCATAAGGAAGGTACCGCCCCGGCCCCGGCATCGAGCAGAGCAGGGAGAAAAGACTCCAGCAGAGCAAAACCAATGTAGAAAAGCCAGTAAAACAGAGCAGCGCCGTACATATGACGAGAGGCAGCCCAAAAAGGTGCAAAAAAGAAAGCAGCCCAGTTCCAGCCGGCAAAAA
>REBZ01000038.1 GCA_007692495.1 Alkalicoccus sp. | reverse complement strand
GGAAAACCGCTGAAAACGATGAAGGCGGGGGAGTACCGCGAAAACTATTACGAGACAGGACTAAGAGTTATAACCGAAGCATGGAAAAGACTCGAAAGCTCGTATGAACGGGTCGTTATCGAAGGAGCAGGCAGTCCGGCGGAGATCAACCTCAATGACAGGGAGCTCGTCAACATGAAAGTAGCATCCATCACCGGAGCCCCGGTTATTCTGATTGCAGACATCGACCGGGGCGGCGTTTTTGCCAACATTGTCGGCACTCTCCAATTATTGAGTGAAGAAGACAAAGAGCGCGTGATCGGTATTATTATTAATAAGTTCCGAGGAGATATTACTCTGCTGCAGCCGGGGCTGGACTGGGTGGAAAACTATACAGGGCTGCCGGTGCTCGGCGTGCTTCCCTATATTGAAGGGCTTGCTCTTGAAGAAGAAGACTCGCTCGGACTCAGCAAATACAGCCGGATAAATGAAGAAGCGGACATCGATATCGCCGTTATCAGCTGGCCGAGAATGTCGAATTACACAGATATAGACCCTTTCGTACACGAACCGGACTGCCGGGTAAGGTTCGTAAAGAGACCCGAAGAAATGGGGGAACCTGACGTCATTATTCTGCCGGGAAGTAAAGCCGTGATGGCCGATCTGGCCTACCTGAAAGAAAACGGGTTCGACGAGGTCCTGCAATCGTCAGTGGGGAAAAAGCGAATTATCGGTATCTGTGGAGGCTACCAGATGATGGGGGATTCTGTAACCGATGAACATCAAGTGGAATCAGCCGTTTTTTCAGCTGAAGGACTGGGTCTTTTCCCGTCACTTTCCACGAGGCTGACAACGGATAAAGTAACGGTGCGGTCCACCGGAAAACTGCACTGGAAAGATCAGGAGCTGCCTGTTACGGGTTACGAAATACATATGGGTATTTCAAGTCATGCAGAAACTTCATGGATTAAAAAGGCCGGTGGAGGGACAGATGGTGCTGTGAAAGGAAAAACAGCCGGAACTTATTTTCACGGACTGTTTCATTCGGACGAATGGCGGTTTCATTTTCTGGATGATATACGGAAGGAGAAAGGCCTGCCTCCGGTCGAAAGAAAAAAGTTTCAGGACATACGCGAATCTTCTTTTCAGCGTTTATCAAAAGTTTTCCGGGAGCACATAGATATAGAAAAAATCGAAAAAAGGATGAGGGATTTTCAGAAGGGGGTAGAGCATGGGAAGCTGGAGAATAAGCGCCGCGAAGATACAACCCCGGAGTAACAAAGCGGAAGCAGATATGGAAACACATCTGAATAACCTTACGAAGCCGGCAGGAAGTCTCGGCAGGCTGGAGGAACTGGCGGTGAAGCTTGCCGGAATGCAGGGGACTCCGGACGTTTCACATCCTGCAGTTCTCGTTTTTGCCGGCGATCACGGCGTAACAGAAGAAGGCGTCTCGCTTTACGGACAGGAGTTAACTTCCCTGATGGTAAAAAACTTTGTGCAGGGCGGGGCAGCTATTAACGTCCTGGCAAAAGAAATCGGCGCTTCGGTAACAGTAACTGATATCGGTGTGAAAGGAGGCCCGCCGGCAGGAGCGGTATCCAGAAAAGTTAAGAACGGTACGGGAAACATTGCGGTAGAAGCTGCCATGTCTGTGAGAGAAGCAGAAAAAGCGTTAAATATCGGTGCCGATACGGCAGCAGAAGCGATAGAAGAAGGGGCGAAACTCATTATCCCGGGGGACATGGGGATAGGAAACACAACAGTGAGCAGCGCTTTGATCGCAGCGTGGACCGGAGCCGACGTTAACGACATGTCAGGAAATGGCACCGGTGTGACCGGAGCACAGCTGCGTCTGAAACAGGACGTTATCCGCCGGGCGGTCGGCCGTATTTCCTGCACAGAACCACTTGATATACTGGCTGAACTCGGCGGTCTGGAACACGCTGCGATGGCAGGAGCAATGATCGAAGCAGCAGGCAGAAAGACTCCTGTTCTCGTTGACGGATTTATCGCTTCCGCTGCAGCTCTTGCTGCTGAAAAGCTGGCGCCTCTGTCGAAGGAATATTTCATTTTCGGCCACCGGTCAGCAGAAGCGGGTCACGGACTGGCGCTCGAAATGATGGGCGGAGAGCCGCTGCTTGATCTGCAGATGCGGCTCGGGGAAGGGACAGGCGCCGCGGCAGCATACCCGCTCGTTTCGATGGCAGCGGCAGTTGTCCGGGAAATGGCAGTGTTTTCCGATCTTGGGATAGATGCGTAATCCAGAAAGCCCTTCCCTTTCTTCTGGGGGTGTATTATAATTGAGCTAACAATAAAGCGTAACACTCGTCAACGAACAGGTGTCGGCACTGCCGATGAAAAGGGAAGCCGGTGAAAATCCGGCACGGACCCGCCACTGTAAACGCAGAGAGGCCTTCATATTTCCACTGTGCTTTTTTAAGGCATGGGAAGGAGAAGGGTCTCGAAGAAGCGTAAGTCAGGAGACCTGCCTGTTTGTCTTTAAACACCTTCGGGACCAAAGGGATGTTTAAAATGCAGGCACCGGGCGTCATTTTCCTTTTCGGCGGATGATTTTTCCAGAATGCATTTTAACAAAGCGCAGTCCTTTTCGAAGGGTGGCGCTTTTTTTGTTTCATACATTTTGGAGGGGGAGAAAAGACAATGAAAAAATACAAAGGGCTTATGGCGCTCTCGGCGGTAATGGTGCTGGCAGCATGCGGCAATGAAAATGCAAATGAGGCAGAAGAACCGGCAGAAGAAAACGCAGCGGAAGAAACAGAGGAAAATGAGGAAGAAAATGAAAACATAGAAGAAAGCGAAAACGAAGAAAACAACAGTGAAGAAGAAGCTTCCGGAGAATTTCCTGTTACGATAACAGACCATGCAGGAGAGGAAGTAACAATTGAAGAGCAGCCGGAATCGATTATTACACTGCAGCCGAGCGATACAGAAACACTCTTTGCAATTGGAGCAGGGGACCGTCTCGTTGGAGTATCCGAGTTCTGTAATTATCCGGAGGAAGCGCTGGAAATTGAAAACGTCGGTGCGCAGGACATGGATGCAGAAAAAATTCTTGAACTGGAACCGGACCTGGCGTTTGTTTCCGGATATCACCATTCCAGCCACTCCGATATACTCGATCAGTACCGTGAGGCAGGAATCGACGTCGTTGTTGTGGACGGACCGGAATCGTTTGATGCTACGTACGATACAATTTCGATGATTGGAGAAGTATCGGGTAACACGGAAGAGGCAGACGAAGTGATAGAAGAGATGGAAGAGGGCATGGCAGACCTCGCTGAACAGGCAGAAGCGGTGGACGAAGACGACCGCAAATCTGTCTGGGTGGAAGTAGCTCCTTCCCCGGACATCTTCACGACAGGTGAAGGCACCTTCATGCATGAAATGCTGGAAACGATTAACGCGGAGAACGCAGCGGCAGAATTTGAAGGCTGGGCGAATCTCAGTGAAGAAGAAATTGTAACGCTTGAGCCTGATACAATTGTGACTACTTACGGATATTACGTGGATGATCCGGAGGAAGAAATACTTTCGAGAGACGGATGGAGCAGCGTGCCGGCTGTGGAAAACGAAGATATTCATGATGTGGATGGCGACAAGGTTACACGTTCCGGACCACGGCTTGTAGAAGGCGCAGAAGCGATCGCAGAGGCAGTCTACCCGGATGTTTTCGAGTAAAACCTGGATTTATTATTCGGTAAGTCTGCTGCTGCTTTTCGGTGCTGTGACGTTCGGCCTGTTTTATTCGAGCGTTACGGTGCCGGTGAGCCACATTCTGCATATTATTCTGGAACAGACTGCCGGATGGGGCTTTTTGGATGACCTTCCGGGGAACACGACAGCGATCATATGGGAAATTCGGCTGCCGAGAGTGCTGCTCGCCCTGTTTGTCGGTGCTTCCCTGGCGCTTGCCGGAGCTGCTTTCCAGGGACTGCTGCGCAACCCGCTGGCAGATCCTTTCACGATCGGGGTGTCTTCCGGTGCGGCCCTTGGAGCGGTTTTTGTTATCTTTTTTCAGATAACTATCGTAGGGCTTGGAGCTTTTACACTGCCGGCTGTCTCTATTGTCAGCGGTTTCATTACTTTGATGGTGGTTTTTGGTCTCGTACGGCTGAGCAGCCGCAGCATGGCGATTGAGACGATTATCCTCGCCGGAATTATTACGAGTGCTTTTATCGGTTCTATCGTTTCTTTAATTATTTCTCTTGGTGATCAGAACGAAATGACCCAGATCATTTACTGGCTCTATGGGAGCGTTGGGATGAGGGGATGGAGCTACGTGCAGCTGATCGTACCGTTCGCTGTTATAGGCTCTCTCCTGCTGCTCACCCGCTACCGGGAGCTGAATGCCCTTGCTCTCGGTGAGGAGGCAGCGGGCCATATCGGTGTTAACGTACAGAGAGGGAAAGTATTTATCCTTGGCGGGGCGTCCCTGCTGACAGGAGCTGCGGTCGCCGTTTCCGGCACGATTGGATTTGTGGGACTTGTTATCCCGCACCTTGTCCGTCTCGTGACAGGGCCCGACCACCGGCATGTGCTTCCGATTTCCATGATCGTCGGCGGAGCTTTTCTCATTTCTGCCGATATTCTTGCCAGGACAATTATTGCACCGAAAGAGCTGCCGATCGGTGTGATTACCGCATTGATCGGTGCTCCGCTGTTTGCAGTGCTTCTGATTCGAAACCGTGTAGGAAAGGGGAAAGCCATATGATTGAAATCGAAAATCTGAGCGGAGGCTACAGCAGGGTGCCTGTCGTTGAAAACGTATCGCTTCACGTGGAGGCAGGCGAGTTTTTTGGACTGCTTGGACCAAATGGAAGCGGGAAAACGACCCTCTTCAAGCTGATGAGCGGCGGACTGCCTGTCATGGACGGAAAAGTACTGCTGAACGGCGACTCGGTCCTTGATATGAATCAGATGCAGCGGGCAAGGCACATTGCTGTCCTATCTCAGGAAACGAACGTTTCATTCGATTTCACGGTGGAAGAAATTGTCCAGCTCGGCCGGTATGCCTTTCAAAAAGGTATTTTTAAAACGCTGAGCCCGTATGATAAAGAGCTGATGGAAGAAGTAATGAAAATTACGTCGGTGACAAAATACCGACATACGTCTTTTCATATGCTCAGCGGTGGAGAAAAGCAGCGAGTGCTTCTCGCTAAAGCACTCGTTCAGGAGCCGGAAGTGCTTCTGCTGGATGAACCGACGAACCATCTGGATATTAAGCACACTTTTGACATTCTCGATGTGCTGAAAAAATGGCAGGAAGAGCGAAGCCTGACGATTTTTGCGATTCTCCATGACTTAAATATTGCAGCACTTTACTGTGATCGTGTCGGACTTCTGCACGAAGGTGCCCTCACGAATATCGGGTCGGTGGACGTATTAAGAAATAAAAATAAACTCGCTGAAATTTATGGGGTGGAAACGTGGAGCCAGCCCCATCCGACCCTTGCCCGTCCCCAGCTGCTCATGAATCCGCGTAAAAAAGAGGAGCGTTCTGTTTCCCTCTTCGAAAACTGCACCGTTCAACAGGATGAGGAAGCAGTATCTATTTCCTTCCGGCAGCCGCTCCGGACCATTTCCAACGGTGTGGCGGGAGAAGGAATCCAGTGGATAAAACATTTCGCGAATTTTCACGTGGATAAAAATTATGACAGCTGGACCCCGAAGGATGACGTGGAAAACTGGCTGGATGAAAGAGGACTTCCTATAGAACAGTCAGTTGGAATGATGACCGCCGTAAAAACAGAACATGCGGTTGTGAAAAGAGAAGTGCTTAACGGCATCGCCTTCCTCGTTGTCGTTACAGCAGGAACGGGCAACGCGGTGGATATCACTCACCGGGAAACAGAAATACAGCGGGAAAAAATCGGGACGATTAATACGCTCGTTTTCGCCGATGCACATTTAACGGACGGGGCACTGGTCAATGCCTGCATGTCAGCGGCGGAAGCAAAAGTGAAAGCTCTTCACGACCAGGAAGTGCGGGATCCTCTGAGCGGCTCCCTCGCTACAGGTACGTCCACAGACAGCCTTGTTATCGGTGTTACCCAGCAGGGCGAGCGGACTTCCTACGCTGGTTCCGGCACGTTTATCGGCCGGGGAATTGGATATATGGTTTATGAGGCGACGACGGAAGCGCTCGCTGTCTACCGCCGCTGGAAGGAAGCTCATTCGTGATTGTTTACACGACGGGCTTTCTTCTTATTTCAGCACTCATAATGGATTTCATTTTTGGGGATTCCCGGCGTATGCCTCATCCAACAGCCGGCATCGGGTGGTGTATATCCCGGCTTATAAGGCGCTGGAATTATGGAACAGCAGAAGAACGGAAAAGACGCGGTGTATGGATGGCTTTCTGTATTACCGGAGGAGTGTGGGCTGCAGGAGCGCTAGTCATCAGCCTGCTGACTTTATTGCATCCGCTGCTCGGTCTCGCCGGAAGTATATGGATGACTTACTCTGCTGTTGCAGTGAAAGGATTGAAGGAAGCTGCAGAAGCAGTGAAAAAACCACTGGAAGCAGAGAATCTCCAGGAAGCAGAAAAGGCACTTTCCATGATCGTCGGGCGTGACACCGCAGGACTTTCAGAGTCGGAGATCGTCCGGGGAACAGTCGAAACAGTGGCAGAAAACACGGTCGATGGGGTCACGTCCCCGATTTTCTGGGCGCTTATCGGAGGCGGACCGGCCGCGATGGCCTACCGGGCTGTTAACACTCTGGACTCCATGGCAGGATATAAAAACGATAATTTTTCTTCTTTCGGATGGGCATCCGCCCGTCTTGACGATGCAGCAAACTGGCTGCCGGCCCGCCTGACGTCCGCAGCGATCTGGCTGGCTGCGTTTGCTGTTCCAGGGTCCCATAAAAGGGCCGCCCTCAAAGTCCTTATCCGGGATGCCCGAAAACATCCGAGCCCGAACAGCGGATGGTCCGAAGCGCTGGTGGCGGGGCTGCTCGGAGTAACACTCGGAGGAGTCAACTACTACAGCGGAATACGATCGGAACGTGCTCTTATGGGTGACGGAAAAAGACAGCTGAATGCGCAGGATATTACAAGTTCCGTTTATTATTTATACGGAGGAGCGGTCGTTTTCACCTTTTTCTCTGTGGCTGCGTGGTGGTTTCTCGGTGGATGGGCTATCCCGTTCGTAAACAGCAGATGAACATAAAGAAAATCATTCCGGCAGTTTCCTGCGCAAAACAACTACTGTCGTATTTCCTGGAGGAGGGATCGAATGAAATGGCCTGATCACGGGGGACAGCCTCACAAGCTGAGCAGCGATTTACAAATAGAATCTTCCGGCATGCTTGATTTCAGCGCCAACATCAATCCGCTCGGGCCGCCGGGATGGCTCCTGAAAAAAGCGGAAGAAGCGTTGAAAAACATGTCAGTATACCCTGATCCGGAATACCCTGAAGCGGTAAGGTGTGTGGCGGAAAGTGAAGGAGTGGGAAAGGAACAGGTACTTATTACTAATGGAGGTGCGGAAGCTGTTTACCTTGCTGCCCGCCTTGTTTCCGGTGGAAGAGCCCTGCTTATAGAACCTTCTTTTAAAGAATACAGCCGGGCCTGCAGCCATTATAATATCCGCATGGAACATGTGCCTTACAGGCCGGACTTCGTTTTTCCCTACGAAGAAACAAAGAAAAAACTTCCAGAAGTGGACGCTCTGTTTATCTGCCGCCCGCATAATCCGTCCGGCACGGTTATTCCGTATGAAACAATATGCCGGCTGGCGGAAGAAACAGCGCAGCAGAATGTGCGGCTCTTTATCGACGAAGCGTTTATCGATTTTCTGCCGGCAGAAAAAAAGCTGACGGGACTGTTTCAGAAGTATTCCCACATCGTGCTGCTTCGTTCTTTAACGAAAATCTTTTCGGTTCCCGGACTCCGGTGCGGGTACCTTCTCGGAGGAAAAAGTGATACAGCTTTTTTGAAAAAGGAGCAGATGGCGTGGAGTGTCAATGCAGTCAGTGCTGCGCTTATTCCGCCAATGATGCAGGACGAAGACTTTGTCCGCCGCACCGTTTCATGGCTTCAGCAGGAAATAGCGTGGATCGAAAGCAGGCTGGATCCTGACCGGTGGCATATGAGCAGAACCTATACTAATTTTTACCTTCTGTCCGACCGCCGGATGGAAGACCAGGAACCGCTCATTCACTTTCTGCTGAAGGAAGGAATTGCTGTAAGACATACATATAACTTTTCCGGAATCGACGGAAAAGCTGTAAGAGCAGCTGTCCGCAGCCGCAGAGAAAACGAACAGCTGATGAAGGCACTGAAAAAGTGGGAGGGACGGCAGTGATTACGTTTATTTCGGGTGGTGCACGTTCTGGTAAAAGCAGCATTGCTGAAACGGCTGTTCTTTCCCGGACGTCCAGTCCGGTCTACATAGCATCCAGCCGGTATACGGATGAAGAGATGTCGGAAAGAATCCGGCACCACCGGCGAACCCGCTCTGCCCGTTTTACAACGGTGGAAGCCGGTTTTCATGTGAAGGAAGCTTTATCCGGCATGAAGGAAGAATCAGCCGGGGTACTGGACTGCCTGACTGTCTGGCTGAGTGAGGCACTCTTTACGGAAGGGCTCGATGAACAAAAGATCATGAAGGAAGCGGCATTGTGGACCGATATTATTGAAAAACGCAGGCTTTATATAATAATTGTATCCAATGATGTGAATGAAGCCGGCCTTCCTTCAGGTGAGAGTGTCCGCTCTTACGTAGACGTTCTCGAAAAGCTTCACCGCTTTTTTATTCAGCACTCAGAAAACGTCATTCAGGTGCGTGCCGGCTTTCCGAAGGTCTGGAAAGGGGAAATCAGACGATGAAAAATGCCTTCCATGGCTTTATTCTCGCCGTGCAGTTTTTAACACGGCTGCCGGTTCCGGTGGAGGCTCCCTGGAACGCAGCTGCAAGCCGCTGGGCCGTTCGTACGTATCCTCTGACAGGAATGCTTATCGGGGTGCTGCCCGCGTTATTCGTGTGGCTCCAGCTTCCGGTTTCCCTCTTCATGCAGGCGGTCATTATAGTGACTTTTTTCGTTTGGATCAGCGGGGGACTTCATCTTGACGGATGGATGGATACGTTTGATGCTGTCGGTGCAAACGTCCCTTTGGAAAAGAAGTGGGAAATAATGAAAGATCCGCACGTAGGCTCCTTCGGAATTCTGGCGCTCGTGTTTCTGCTCGGATGGAAAACGCTTCTTATCTATGAACTGCTCAGCTCAGGTGTTTCTCCGTGGCTTTTTCTTCTTATACCGGCCGCAGCAAGATGGACGGCTGTATATCTTCTCGCAGAAGTTCCCGCGGCGAAGCCTTACGGACTGGCCTGGAGCTGGCAGCAGAATGTAAAGAAAAAGGATCTGGGGGTGTCCTTGCTTCCGGTACTCCTGCTTCTGCCGGCTGCCGGAACTGCACTTTTCCTATGGACAGCTGTATTTACAGGAATTTTTGTTATCTTTTACCGCTCGTGGATTCTTAGACATTTCGATGGTGTCAACGGGGATCTTGCCGGAGCGTCGATCGAAGGAGGAGAATTATGGGCACTTACCGCTGCGTGGATCTTTATCTCGTTCGTCACGGTATAACTAAAGCAAATATGGAGAAGCGCTACGTCGGGCAGACGGATGTCCCCCTGGCTGCAGACTCCCGCCCCCAGCTTCAGGAGCTGAAAAATGCGTTACAGTCCGTTTCCTGGAACCGCGTCATCAGCAGTGACCTCAGGCGCTGTACGGAAACGCTGGATCTGATATGTCCAGACATACCCTGCGTGGTAGATGCGGGGCTCAGGGAAATGAATTTTGGACTGTGGGAAATGAAAACGTATGAAGACCTTAAACATAACCGGCGTTATAGAAAGTGGATAGAAAATCCTGAAACAGTATTTCCGGAAGAAGGGGAGAAGTATCAGGAATTTTCGGAAAGAGTGGAAACATGGCTTCATGAATTTCTCAAAACTTCTTCCGGCGGAAATTATCTTATAGTTACGCATGGCGGAGTCATCAGACATATTTTAATGCAGATGAAGGCGGCGGCTTCCTTTTGGGAAGCACCGGCTCCGCACGGAAAAGCAGTCGCAGTCAGACTGGAATACAGAGAGGAGTGCTGGTCATGCACGTCGTTATCGGTGGTGCCTTTGCCGGAAAGTCATCCTACGTTCAACAATCCTACCCAAAAGCACAATGGGTGACCCCGGAAGAGTACCCTGCTTCAGCGAAAGAAAAAACAGTGGTTGTCTCGGGCGTCTCGTCCTGGCTGCAGGCAGGAGGGACGGAAGAAAAGTTCTGGGACTGGTTCAGCCGCCTCCGGAAAGACGTTTATCCAGTACTCATTCTTCAGGAAATGGGCCAGGGACTTGTGCCAATGGAGGCGGAAGACCGTCGTGTCCGGGACGAAAACGGGCGGATAGCTCAAAAAGCTGTACAGAAAGCTTCAAAAGCAGAATACGTCTGGCACGGCCTGATAGAATGCTGGAAAGATGTTTCGGGAGAACAGTAAAATACTTATTAATCTGCAGAAGATCTTCCCGCTTCATCCAACAGGGATTTCCATGTTAGGATAGTACTAATGAATCCCCTGAAGGAGGAATAAATATGGCTCAGAAAATGAATGTGGAAAGCTTTAACCTGGATCATACAAAAGTCGACGCCCCATACGTCCGGCTTGCCGGAAAAGTGGAAGGAACAAAAGATACGATTTATAAGTACGACATCCGGATCTGCCAGCCGAACGAAGAGCATATGGACATGCCAGGCCTTCACTCCCTGGAGCACATGATGGCGGAATTCAGCCGCAACCATCACGAACGAGTCGTGGATATATCCCCAATGGGCTGCCAGACAGGTTTTTATTTAAGCCTGATCAACGATGATAATTATGAAGGCGTGCTTGAACTCGTGGAAAAAACACTCCGTGACGTTCTGAACGCTGAAGAAGTTCCTGCCTGCAACGTCGTGCAGTGCGGATGGGCTGCCTCCCATTCACTTGCGGGAGCAAAAGAAATTGCCGCAGC
>REBZ01000083.1 GCA_007692495.1 Alkalicoccus sp. | reverse complement strand
GAAGAAAAATAAATTAATGGCAATCAGGACGGTTACAACTTTATAAGTCCGGATATATTCGTCAAAGCTTTCACTGCGAAGAAACATGTTATCCCACCTTTAATAAGCTGCCTTTACAAAATATCTTTTTTTACGTGTGTTCCGGCAGTACATCCTTTATAATTAGAAAAATAATACCGACTTTATTTTAGCACAGAATATAAAGAGAAAGCATAAAGGAAAGGCTGGCTGGAAGTGATAAAAGGAATAGGAATAGACCTTATCGAATTAAAAAGAATCGAAAGAGCAGGAGAGCGACTCGCCGCCCGTATTCTTACCGATAAAGAAAAAAAGAAGTATGATGCTCTTTACGACCGTCGGAAAACAGAGTTTCTCGCCGGGCGCTTTGCAGCAAAAGAAGCTTATGCCAAAGCGTGCGGATGTGGAATCGGTGCAGAGCTTGCTTTTAAGGATATCGGCGTTTCAAACGATGAAAAAGGCAGACCGTTTCTGAAGGCCGAAGGTGAAACGAATACTGTCCATCTTTCAGTTTCCCACAGCAGAGACTATGCATGTGCTCATGTTGTTATTGAAACGCGCTGAAAATTTGTGGAATGGAACAAACGGGGGGATGCTTTTAAACAGAGATTTCTTCACGGCAGGCGAAGAAAAAGAAACTGCAGCAGAGATTGAAAAAGCACCCGGATTTGAAAGAGTTTTAAAAACAGACGAGCAGGAGGAGGAATGACAGTGAATCAGCCGAAGGTTCCGGAGAGTGCCACGGTTTTTTACCGGGACACATGGGCGGAAATAGACCTGGATGCGATCCGGGAAAATGCAGCGGCTATTAAATCCACGCTGCCCGCAGCGGTGGAGTTTATGGCTGTTGTAAAAGCGAATGGATACGGGCATGGTGCTCTGGAAACAGCAGAAGAAGCATTGAAAGCGGGAGCCGGTTTTTTAGGTACGGCTCTTCTGGATGAGGCGCTGGATCTCCGTGCAAAAGGCATTACCGCACCTATTCTAGTTCTCGGTGTGACGAGACCGCAGGATGTGCCGACTGCGGCAGCAGAAGACATTACTTTGACAGCTTTTCAGGAGGAGTGGATAAAAGAGGCATCTGATGCTCTGGAAGGCACCGGAGCCGTTCTCTCCCTCCATGTAAAACTGGATTCCGGCATGAATAGAATAGGAATGAAATCAAAAGAAGAAATCAGCCGCTTTGCAGCAGCAGTTTCCGCATCGCCGTCGATCGAAGTAACCGGCATGTATACTCATCTGGCAGCAGCGGATGAGCTCGATCGAAATTTCACTCTCAAACAGCTGAAAGAATTCCGGCGTATGGGGGAGCAGCTGGAAGAGGAGCTTGGAAGACCGGTGGCGTGCCGCCATGCTGCAAACAGTGCGGGCACGCTTTTGTATTCGGAAGCGGGGCTGAATATGGTCCGTGTCGGAATATCCATGTACGGTCTGGCGCCTTCACCGGCTGTAAAACCTCTTCTCCCGGTCAAGCTGAAAGAAGCTTTTTCGCTGCACAGCAGGATCACTCACGTGAAAAAGCTCCAGGCAGGAGAAAGCATCAGTTACGGCCGGACATATACCGCTTCAGAAGAAGAATGGATTGCTACAGTGCCGATCGGCTACGCAGACGGGTGGATACGGGCGAACCAGGGAGGAGACGTACTTGTAGACGGGAAGCGGGCTCCAATCGTAGGCCGCATATGTATGGATCAGATGCTGATCAAACTCGAACATCCTGCAGCAGTAGATACACATGTCACACTTATCGGCGGGCAGGGGACCGAATTTATTTCCGTGGAGGAAATAGCGGCAAGGCTGGAAACGATCAGCTATGAGATCCCCTGTATTATAAGTGCCCGGGTGCCGAGGGTGCTGAAAAAAGGTGGGAAAACGGCAGCTGTGCACAACCGAGTCCTCTAAAAATGTGGTAGAAAACGCCTTCATTGTGAAAAAAACAAGAAAAAATTTCGAGGATCTTAAAAAAGGCGTTTGCAGTCAAAGGTGTCAAATGATATGATTAGACTTGAAAAAGAAGCAGGCAGAGAGTTGTTTGGAGGTGTTCGTTGTCTATGAGTGGGAATGAAGAGATTACGATAAGCTTACCAGAGCAGTTGGCAACTGAACCAAACGCTTCAACTGGAGGGGATGTCTTGGAACGCAGCGATTTTATTCAGAATGCAGCTACACGCTATGTACAGGAGCAGAAAAAAGAGCACATTCGTGAAACAATGCAGCAAGGCTATATGGAAATGGCGAAGATCAACCTTAACATTGCCACGGAGTCCTTTTTAGCTGAAGAGGAGGCTGAAAGCACGCTGGACCGCCTAGTAAGCGGGGTGTAGCGGAGTTGATTGTCAAACGTGGTGACGTGTATTTCGCGGACTTATCCCCTGTAGTAGGTTCTGAGCAGGGTGGAGTAAGACCTGTGCTTATTATACAGAATGATATCGGAAACCGTTTCAGCCCAACGGTCATCGTTGCTGCTATAACCGCACAGATTCAAAAAGCCAAGCTGCCGACTCATGTGGAGATTGATGCCGAGCGCTACGGTTTTGACCGCGATTCCGTTATTTTACTTGAGCAGATCAGAACCATTGATAAACAGAGGCTGACGGATAAAATAACGCAGCTGGATGAGAATATGATGTTAAAAGTGAATGACGCATTAAATATAAGTATAGGCCTTATTGACTTTTAAATATCATCAGGAGGATCGGACAAGTGTGATTGTCCGGTCTTTTTTAGCTTCACAAGGAGGAAAAGGCATATTAAGGTACTGCGGCGGAATTATGTGCTATAATTTCTAATCGTCACAGAATTCTTTAGGTTTCTTTTATCGTATTCCCTGGATGAACGTTTGCATAAACCCTTAATCAGTGAAATAATGGATTTATAATTTGTCGCAGAGAGTGGAGGAATTGACAGTCATGATCCCGAAAGTAAGAGAGAATATACTGCAGCACCAGGACCTTATTATAGAAGGCTGGATGGAGCAGATCGAAAAATTCCGGACAGATGAGTCGCTGCAGAGCATCTCAGCTTCCGTTTACGAAAGTACCAGCCGTGATTTTGTCCAAAAGCTGCTGCTTACTGTGGAAGAAAATGAAGTGAGCGATGAAAAGCTGAATCAATTTGTCGAGCGCCTGATTCAGATGGGATGGCCGCTCAATTACATTACGCGGGGTCTTCAGGAATTCCGGAAAGTCTCCGTAAAGGTTATTTTTCAGGAAACAGATGATAATGCTGATCAGTTCCGCATGATCGAAGAAATCGAAGAGTGGGTGGACGAAATAGTCAATCTTCTCGTAAATCAGTATTCCGGATCGTGGGAGAATACTGTTTTCCTTCAAAAAATGGCTTTAAAAGAGCTTTCTGCTCCTTTAATCCCGGTTTTTGAAAATATCAGCGTTATGCCGCTTGTTGGGACGATTGATACCGAGCGGGCAAAGCTGATTATGGAAAACCTTCTTGACGGTGTCATTGAGCACCGCTCGCAGGTTGTTTTGATTGATATAACCGGAGTACCGGTCGTGGATACGATGGTTGCACACCACATTATTCAGGCTTCCGAAGCTGTAAGGCTCGTCGGAGCGCAGTGCATTCTCGTTGGTATCCGCCCGGAAATTGCTCAGACAATCGTCAACCTCGGCATTGATCTCGGCAGATTTCCGACGAAAAGTACATTGAAAAAAGGTGTCGAAACAGCGCTTAGAATGACGAAGCGTGACATCGTTGAACTTGAATCTTAGGGGGGAACAGCATTGCGGATTCCAATTTTAAAACTACACGATTATTTGTTGATATCTGTCCAGGTAGAACTGGATGATCAAACTGCCCTCCGGTTCCAGGAAGATGTGCTCGAGAAAATTCATGAAGAAGGTTCACGTGGTGTCGTTATAGATCTGACTTCTGTGGAAATGATCGATTCATTTATAGCCAAAGTGCTCGGAGATGTAGTAGATATGTCTAATCTAATGGGTGCACGGGTTGTGCTCACCGGTATCCAGCCGGCGGTGGCCATTACACTGATCGATATGGGCATTGTTCTGGACGAAGTTCCGACTGCACTGGACCTTGAACAAGGGTTGGAACGTCTCCAGCTCGAATTGGAGGGTTAATTATGCAGGTTCAGACCCATGTTGATATAAACAGTGAGTGGGGCATAGTAGCAGCCAGGCAGGCTGGTCGGAAACTGGCGCGTGAGATCGGGTTCGGTTCCGTGGATCAGGCGAGAATTACGACCGCAATTTCCGAACTGGCACGGAATATTTACCTGTATGCAAATCAGGGACAGATCAAAATAGAGGAAGTAACTGGGTCGGGCAAACGCGGAATGAAAATCATAGCTTCAGACGAAGGGCCGGGCATCAAGGATCTCCGGCGCGTCATGGAAGATGGTTTTACAACGTCCGGTGGACTCGGGGCAGGACTTCCCGGCGTCAAAAGACTGATGGACGAATTCGGTATTGAATCAGAACAGGACGAAGGAACGGTAATCACCACAATAAAATGGCTGAGATAAGGGAGGTGCGGTCATTTGGAGGATATGAAGGTATCAATGTATCAGTTATATAAAGACATGCTGACGAGCTATCTGGAAGATAAAAGTGAACATGCGCTTTATCACGCCCAGCAGTTCAGTAAGCAGATGATGGAACAGGATATGTCTCCGGAGGAAACGGTGAGCCTTCATGTTTCAGTGTTCGAGGACCTCTCCCAGGATATGCCGGAGGAAGTGAAAGATTCATTTGATCTTCTTCTCGAGGTCATGATCGGCTACGGTCTTGCCTACCGTGAGCATCAAAGTCTGCGGGACAGACAGCAGGAGCTGGAATCTGAATTAAACGTAGCTGCCCAGATGCAGCGGACACTTCTTCCCGATAAGAAAATTGATCTGGAGGAAGTGGATTTTGGTGTGGTAAGTGTCCCGGCCGGTAAAATGAGCGGTGACTATTACCACTATGACCTGGACGATCACGGCAATCTCGCTGTGGCGGTGGCTGATGTTATCGGCAAAGGTGTACCGGCGGCGATGTCGATGTCCATGATCAAGTATGCGATGGATACACTGACTGATAAACAGATGCAGCCGTCAGCCGTGCTGGAAAGCCTGAACCGCGTCGTCGAACGAAACATTGATGAAGACATGTTTATTACAATGATGTATGGTGTATATTACCCGGAGGAGCACAGCTTTTCCTTATCAAGCGCTGGTCATGAGCCAGGGTTTATTTATAATGCACAGGAGGATACTTTTCTTTCACTGGAAGCGAAAGGCCTCGTGCTGGGCGTTTCGCCAAAAGTGAGATACCAGGAGAAAAAACTTTCTCTCGCTCCGGGAGATTTTGTTGTTTTTCTCTCGGACGGAGTAACGGAAAGCCGTATCGACGGAGAATTTATCGAACGGGACCAGATCGTTGATATGATCCGGGAACGCCTCCATCTCCCGGCCCAGGAGATCGTGGATGAAGTTTACTATCAGCTGGAGAAAGCTCAGGAATTCCAGCTGCGTGACGATTTTACACTTATGATTGTCAGAAGAAAGGTTTGACAGGCCTTATAATGGGGTAAAGGCTTTAGGATTTGAATATAGGTCGAGGTTTATTACAGGAGGGGAACTATGAATTTAGATATTCAGGTAGAAGAACAGGAAAAGGAAAGTATTGCCCGGGTTACAGGAGAAGTTGACGTTTATACAGCTGCAAAACTTAAGGACACGTTGATCCCTTTGGCAGAAAAGGAAAATCACCGTCTCGTGATCGATTTGTCCGGAGTAGAATACATTGACAGTACCGGGCTCGGAATCTTTATTGGAGCTCTAAAGGCGGCGGAAAAGTCCGGCAGTACGCTGAAACTGACCGGTCTTAACGAACGCGTGCACCGTTTGTTTGAAATTACGGGCCTTCATGAAGTTATTGATATCGATACAGGGAAGAGGGAGGAAGCGTAAGGATGGTACAAACAGCTGAAAATATAGCAATGAAAGTCCCGGCCAAGCCGGAGTATGTAGGCGTCGTTCGTCTTACTGTTTCCGGAATAGCAAACCGTCTCGGATATTCGTATGATGATATTGAAGATATTAAAATCGCTGTGGCAGAAGCGTGTACAAACGTAGTGAACCATGCGTATACAGAAGAATCCGACTCGAATGACATGCATGTCAACTTTGCTGTGTATGAAGACCGCCTTGAGCTCGTAGTTGCAGATGAAGGCGGCGCAGTGGATACGGAACTTTTCAACAGAGAGCGTGGCCCGGTAGCCAAGGACCAGCCTGTTGACGAACTAAAGGAAGGAGGGCTCGGCCTCTTTTTGATTGAAACACTGATGGATGAGGTAGAAATCCGCGGGGAAAAAGGCGTCATGATCGTTATGACAAAGTTCCTGCAAAGAGATGAGGTGGAACCGAATGGCAGAAGAGCCTCAGAAGAATCACCAGAACACCAGTGAATCGAAAAAGCGGATGCTGGAAAAGATTGCAGAATTCCAGGAAACGAATGATGAAGAGCTGCAGACGGAACTTGTGCTGGAGTACGAAAGCCTCGTTCATGCGCTTGCCCGGAAATTTTCGCGGGGACAGCGCCACGATGAGGATCTGATTCAGGTCGGTATGATCGGCCTGCTTGCAGCGCTCCGCCGTTTTGACCCCTCGTTCGGAAGAAGCTTCGAATCCTTTGCTGTACCGACAATTGTCGGAGAAATTAAACGTTTTATCCGGGATAAGACGTGGAGTGTTCACGTGCCGCGGCGGATTAAGGAACTTGGCCCTAAAATAAAAGGTGCCGTCGAAGATTTAACAACGACGCTGCAGCGCTCTCCGGGAGTGGAAGAAATTGCCGAGCATCTCGGTGTTTCTGAAGAAGAAATACTGGAAACAATGGAAATGGGCAAAAGCTATCAGGCCCTTTCTGTGGACCGTTCCATTGAAGCGGACGATGAAGGAAGCGCAGTTACACTGCTGGATCTTGTTGGCCAGGACGAAGGCGGATACGAACAGACAGATCAGCAGCTTCTTCTTGAGAAAGCTTTTGCCGTACTTACAGAAAGAGAGAAGCAGATTCTTCAGCTGACTTATTTTGAAAACATGAGCCAGAAGGAAACAGGAGAACAGCTCGGTATTTCCCAGATGCATGTATCCCGTCTTCAGCGCCGTGCCCTTCAAAAACTGCGTGAATCTATTCGAATTGAGCCTACGGAGGCTTTCTAACATGTTTGACCACTTACACCTGCAGGATGCAGACGTCAGTATTTATCAAACAGCCAAGCAGGGGAACTGGTGCACAGGGGACGGATACTATGGTGTCCGCGCTGATGGCTACGTACTCATTGCCGTGGCTGATGGTCTGGGCAGCGGAGAGGAAGCGATGCATGCTTCCAAACAGGCTATGGAAGTCATCGCAGACAACCATAGTCTGCATCTGAAAACGCTGATGGAACGGTGTAACGAAAAAATGTGGGGAACGCGCGGAGCTGTACTTTCTATTCTGCGGATTTATATTGACGATAAAACCTGCGAATATATCAATGTAGGCAACATCACCTGCAATTTCTATCATCCGGACGGAAAAATGATCCGCCCTGTGCCGCAGCGCGGATACCTTTCCGGAAGAAAGCAGAAGCTGCGTGTTCAGACGTGGCCCTATGAAAAAGGAATGGTTTTCAGCATGTATTCCGACGGATTTCCTCAGGATCCGCTTGCGAACCGGGTTTTTGATTACGAGGATAGACCGGAGGAGATCATGGATAGAATCTCCAGTTTGTTTGAATATGTGGATGATGATGCAACAGTGATGATTGGCAAAGCTTACGTGTAGTTTTTTAAAAGGGTTGTCCTGAGTTATTGGGATAACCTCTTTTTTTATGGTTCTGTTAAAGCTCTGAGTTGATATCAAGGTGCCGCACCTCCTTTTTCTCCGCCTGCAGGATACAGCAGAGTTTCCTGCAATGATCATAAACAGCAAATTTCAACAAAGTGGAGAAAATAAAAGGGGGGCGTGGAGGCGTGGGCTGGAAACATGTATACTGAAAGGGAGAAAAGGCAGCACAATTGGAGGAATCACAATGAATAAAGAACATCTTCAGATTGTACATAAGCAGACAGAACTGCCGGAGACAAAAGTACAAAAAGTAATTGAGCTTTCCGAAGAAGGGAATACGGTCCCCTTTATTGCAAGGTACCGAAAAGAAATGACCGGCGGGCTCGACGAGGAGCAGATTCGTGCGATTCTTGATGCATGGGCCTACGTTCAGGCACTCGCGAAGCGGAAGGAAGAAGTGCTCCGCCTCATTGATGAACAGGGAAAACTGGATGATGCACTCCAGGCTAGCATAAACAGTGCGGCCAAACTGCAGGAAGTCGAGGACCTTTATCGTCCTTATAAACAGAAACGACGTACGAGGGCCACAACAGCAAAAGAAAAAGGACTGGAACCTCTGGCGGAATGGCTGTATTCCATCCCGCAGACGGAAAATCCGGAAGAAAAAGCTGTTTCATTCGTAGATGAAGAAAAAGAAGTACATACGGTTGAAGAAGCACTTCAGGGAGCAAAAGATATTATAGCAGAATACCTTTCCGATGATCCGGACATCCGCCGCTACGTACGGTTCACGACTTGGAAAGAAGGAAAGCTGATATCAGAAAAAAAGCCGAAAGCAGAAGATGAGAAGGAAGTTTTCGGGATGTACTATGAGTACGAAGAAATCGTGTCAAAAATGGTGCCCCACCGCATACTTGCAGTAAACCGCGGGGAAAAAGAAAATGTACTGCGTGTGAAAATCGACCCGCCGGCAGAAAAGATTCTTTCCTGGCTGGAAAAGCAGGTGCTCGGCGGAAAAAGGACCTCCGCAGAAGATTTATTAAAGGAAACTTTGGAAGACAGCTTCAAACGTCTTCTTCATCCTTCAATCGAACGGGACATACGAAGTGAACTGAATGAAAAAGCAGAAGAGCATGCAATTGATATCTTTTCCCAGAATCTCCGACAGCTCCTGCTGCAGCCTCCTTTGAAAGGTAACGTCGTGCTCGGTATTGATCCGGCTTACCGGACAGGATGTAAGCTGGCTGTAGTTGATGATACCGGGAAGAAACTGTATACCGGTGTCATTTACCCGACGGCTCCTTGGAATAAAGTGAAAGAAGCCGAAAAAACGGTCAAAAATCTCATCAAAGAGTACAATGTAACAATGATTGCGATCGGTAACGGAACAGCTTCCAGGGAAACAGAGCAGTTCACTGCTGAAGTAATGAAGCAGCTGGACAGAGAAGTGTATTACTTGATTGTGAATGAAGCCGGGGCAAGTGTTTACTCAGCCTCTAAAATTGCCAAAGAAGAATTTCCGGACCTGCAGGTGGAAGAACGCAGTGCCGTATCGATCGCCCGGCGGCTGCAGGATCCACTCGCAGAGCTCGTGAAAATTGATCCGAAATCTGTCGGCGTCGGCCAGTATCAGCACGATGTTACCCAGTCCAAGCTGAGCGGGAGCCTCACGTTTGTTGTAGAGACGGTCGTCAACCGTGTCGGAGTCAATGTGAATACCGCTTCTTCTTCTCTTCTGCAGTACGTTTCCGGACTTTCCAAGAGTGTGGCCGAAAACATTATTAAAGCGAGGGAAGAAGCCGGTAAATTTACCAACCGCAGGCAGCTGAAAAAAGTGCCGCGTCTTGGAGCAAAAACCTACGAGCAGAGTATTGGTTTTCTTCGTATTGCAGGCGGGGACGAACCGCTGGATGCTACGCCGGTCCACCCCGAAAGCTATCCGGCGGCGAAAGCACTGCTTAAAAAACTCGGACTGTCTGCTGATGATATTGGAACAGAAGCAGCCGGAAAAGCATACGAGGGACTGCACGTAAAAGAAACGGCCGACGAACTTGAGGTCGGGGTGCCGACACTTGAGGATATACTGCAGGCTGTTCAGCAGCCGGGGAGAGATCCGCGGGATGATGTACCGAAACCACTTCTGAAAAAAGATGTTCTTTCCATGGAAGATCTTATTTCCGGTATGGAACTGGAAGGCACAGTGAGAAACGTCGTCGACTTTGGGGCGTTTATTGATATCGGGGTGAAACAGGATGGACTTGTGCATATTTCCAAGCTGGCCCGCCGGTTCGTAAAACATCCGATGGATATCGTCTCAGTCGGGGACGTCGTCACTGTCTGGGTGGAGAATGTTGATAAAGAGAAAGGCCGGATTGCTTTAACGATGCTTCAGCCCGACGGCAGATCAAACGAATAACCAGTAGCCCGGGGGCGTCTTGATAAAGGCGCCTCTTTCCTGTCGGCCGAAAAATTACTAAGGCAGTACTTCTCAATAATGGGAGGTAAATGATATGATGGAAGATAACATATACAGAAAGGGTGCGGAGTAAATCGGTATGGACAATAAGAAGCTGCAGCATCTAACTGAAAATCTGTCCAATGATTATTTCGGCAGACCGTTCCGGCACCGGAGTTATTTTAACGGACGTCTTCGTACAACCGGGGGACGGTACGCCCTGCACTCTCATGATATAGAAATTAACCCGAAGCATTATGAATTTTACGGACTGGAAGAAGTCGTAAGCATCATTAAGCACGAACTCTGCCATTACCATCTTCATCTGGAGGGTAAAGGCTATCACCACCGGGATCCGGAATTCAAACAGCTTCTTAAAGAAGTGGGCGGTTCAAGACACTGCAGGAATCTGCCGCAGACAGGCGGAAAGCAGGCAGTTTTTCACGTTTACGAGTGCACGTCCTGTGCCCATGAATATGCAAGAAAGCGCCGCATGAACACAGAGAAATACGTGTGCGGAAAGTGCAGAGGAAAGCTGAAAAAAGTTTGTGCAAAAAATAATGAAAAAGCGTTGACGTAAAATCACCGCCTATGGTACATTATAAAAGTCGCCGAAACGGCAGCGCAGCAAACGCCGAATTACGCACACTAAAAAATATTTAAAAATAATATTGACATAATAATTAACTCGATGTTAAGATATTACTTGTCCCATTAAAGGAATGACACTATTCCACAGTAGCTCAGTGGTAGAGCAATCGGCTGTTAACCGATCGGTCGTAGGTTCGAATCCTACCTGTGGAGCCAT
>REBZ01000044.1 GCA_007692495.1 Alkalicoccus sp. | reverse complement strand
CTCCAGCAGACAGCCCGTACGGAGCGGTACCGGCTGTTCCGGGAAGTAATGGAGGAAACCGGCTCCTTTAAAACGGCAACTGCCCACCACGGGGATGATCAGATTGAAACGATGCTTATGCGCTTTACCCGTGGGAGTGTACAGGGAATGAAGGGCATCCCGGTCCGGCGGCCGCTTGGCGGCGGAGAAGTGATCCGGCCGATGCTTGGAGTAACAAAAGCTGCTGTCGAAGCGTACTGCGCGGAGTACCGGATTCCATACAGGGTGGATATTTCCAATGAGAACAGAAATTACATGCGCAGCCGGATCCGGCACGAAATCGTTCCGGTGCTGAAAAAGGAAAACCCGCGGCTTCACGAGGCGGCTCAGTGGCAGTCGGAAATACGTGCGGAGGAAGAAAGCTATTTGAATGAGCAGGCAGAAGCTGCGCTTGCTTCCGCCATCCTCGAAAAAACCGGCGGAACTGTTTTGATTCACAAGAAAACATTCTCAGCTGTTCCTGCAGCTTTACAAAAAAGAGCGGTTCATCTACTATTGACATATCTTCGGCCGGAAACGCTGTGGACACGTTCGCACGTCCAGGCTGTACAGGATCTTTTCGTGTCGGAAAAAAGGCCTCACGCCACATTTGCTGCACATGATCTGCATGCAGAGGCAGCGTACGATACAGTGCTTATTCAGAAGGGATCTCCTGAATCGGAAGAGCCTTGGACAGCCCGGGAGGCAGACGTGCCCTCCCGGACAGACCTTCCATGGGGGGTGCTTCTTGCTGGCACCGACGCAACGGCGGAGGCAGACGTTTCCACCTCTATTATAGTGTCTCCGGAGGATCTGCCGCTTATTGTGCGTCCACGTAAACCCGGGGACCGGATTCGGACAGCAGCGGGAACAAAAAAGCTGAAAAAAATCTTCATTGATGAAAAAATTCCGGCAAAAGAACGGGAACGATGGCCCATTATTACAAACAGACATGGTACAATATTATGGGTTCCCTTTCTTTATAGAGCAGAAGGAACCACGGACTACGGTCAAAAAAACAAACAAACGGTTCAGCTTGCTTACATAAAAAAGCATGAAAACCGGTGATATCACTAGGAGGAATCAGACCAATATGAGAGACGACATTCTGGAAGTACTTATTTCGGAGGAAGAGCTTCAGGAAAAAATTGCCGATCTCGGTGCCCAGCTTACGGATGAGTACGCTGAGCGCTTTCCACTTGTAGTCGGAATATTAAAAGGCTCTCTGCCTTTTATGGGAGATCTGATGAAAAAGATCGATGCCCACCTTGAATATGATGTAATGGACGTATCAAGCTACGGCCACGGTTTCGTTACGTCCGGGGAAGTGAAAATTGAAAAAGATCTGAATACTTCCATCGAAGGCCGGGACGTTATTATTGTAGAAGACATTATTGACAGCGGAAATACGCTGAAATACTTAACTGACCTTTTCAAGTACCGAAAAGCAAAGTCTATCAAGATCGTTACGCTTCTTGACAAGCCTGACGGACGTCAGGTGGATATCTACCCGGATCTCGCCGGTTTTGTCGTGCCGGATAAATTCGTTGTCGGGTACGGCCTTGATTACATTGAACGCTACCGGAACCTGCCCTACATAGGCGTACTGAAACCGGAAGTTTATCAAAAGTAAATTCGTTGTGCATAAAACATGGATTATGGTACTATAAAAAAAGTGTATTTGATGTGGAAGGAGGTTCAGGATGAACCGGATATTTCGTAATACGATATTTTATTTACTGATTTTTCTGGTGATCATTGGTATCGTCAGCGTTTTTCAGGCGGATACAGATGACACAACCCAGATTTCGTTCAACGAGTTCCAGGAGGAACTTGAAAACGATAATATTGAATCCTTGACGATTCAGCCGAATTTAGACGTATATTCAGCAAGAGGTCAACTCCGTGGAGCAGAGGAAGATGAGTATTTCACGGTGAATATACCTGATCTGCAGATATTCCTTGAAGATGTGGTCGCAGCCACTGGAGAAGAAGGCATTAATGAGTTAATGGTGGAAGAGGCGGACGAGCCGAGCGGATGGGTCAATTTCATGGTAGCCATCATTCCATTTGTTATTATCTTTATTCTGTTTTTCTTCCTTCTGAGCCAGGCTCAGGGCGGCGGCGGCGGAAAAATGATGAACTTCGGAAAGAGCAAAGCGAAGCTTGTCAGTGAAGACAGCAAGAAAGCCCGCTTCAAAGATGTAGCCGGTGCAGATGAAGAAAAGCAGGAGCTGGAAGAGGTCGTTGACTTCCTGAAGGATCCGCGCAAGTTCGCTGAAATAGGTGCCCGTATTCCAAAAGGGGTGCTCCTTGTCGGACCTCCTGGTACCGGTAAGACGCTGATAGCCCGTGCTGTGGCAGGGGAAGCCGGAGTACCGTTCTTTTCCATCAGTGGTTCGGACTTCGTAGAGATGTTTGTTGGTGTCGGTGCCTCCAGGGTACGTGACCTGTTCGAAAACGCGAAGAAAAATTCTCCATGTATCATCTTTATCGATGAGATTGATGCTGTCGGAAGGCGCCGGGGGGCCGGAGTCGGCGGCGGTCACGATGAACGTGAACAGACGCTGAACCAGCTTCTCGTGGAAATGGATGGATTTGGTGTCAACGAAGGAATTATTCTGATCGCGGCAACAAACCGTGCAGATATTCTTGACCCTGCCCTCCTTCGTCCGGGACGATTTGACCGTCAGATCACTGTCGGCCGTCCGGATGTTAAAGGACGGGAAGCCGTACTTGGTGTACATGCCAAGAACAAACCGCTTGCAGACGATGTCGATCTGAAGGCCATCGCCCAGAGAACTCCTGGATTTGCCGGTGCTGATCTGGAAAACCTTCTGAACGAAGCGGCACTCGTTGCGGCCCGGACGGATAAGAAGAAAATCGACATGGCTTCCATTGATGAAGCGATTGACCGGACTATCGCCGGTCCGTCGAAGAAGAACCGTGTTATTTCGATGAAGGAACGTAACATCGTTGCCCACCACGAAGCAGGGCACACAGTGGTCGGCGTGAAGCTCGAAAATGCTGATATCGTGCATAAAGTGACGATTGTACCGCGCGGCCAGGCCGGCGGATATGCCATGATGCTTCCAAAAGAAGACCGCTACTTCATGACGAAGCCGGAGCTGATCGATAAGATTATCGGACTTCTCGGTGGTCGTGTAGCAGAGGAAGTTATGTTTAACGAAGTGAGCACCGGTGCTCACAACGACTTCCAGCGGGCAACAGCGATTGCCCGGAAAATGGTTATGGAATACGGTATGAGCGAGAAGCTCGGCCCGGTACAGTTCGGCAGCTCTCAGGGAGAGGTTTTCCTTGGACGCGATATTAATAACGAGCAGAACTACAGTGATGCGATTGCACACGAAATCGACCTGGAAGTTCAGCGTATTCTTAAAGAGGCTTATGCAACGTGTAAGCAGATTCTTACAGAAAACAAAGACAGCCTGCAGCTCGTTGCAGAAACGCTGCTCGAATACGAAACGCTCGATGCCAAGCAGATTGAATCTCTTGTTAATCAAGGGAAGCTTCCGGATGACCATTATGCAACAAAGAATGGGGAGGAACAGCCGGCAGAGGATGCAGCAGATGCTGTAACACCGGATGAAACAGCTGAATCAGAACATGAGCCAGCAGAAGAACCTCCTGAAAACGAAGAAACAGAACGACGCAGAGACGAATAATAGATGGAGGGGCGCTTCATGTGCACTGCAGAAAAAGCTGCGGCACATGGAGGCTCCTCTTTTTTACCTGAAATCGGAGAAGGGAGCGGGCTGATGAATCTTGTTATCAATGCAGGAAACTCGAACACTTCGTTCGGCGTGTTTGAAGGAGAGACACTGCTTTCCCACTGGAAGGTAAAAACAGACACGAAAAGAACGGCGGATGAATACGCCCTGCTGCTTTATCAGATGATGGGTATGCACGGCATCTCCCCGGAAGACTGCCGGGGTGCAATGGTATGCTCTGTCGTTCCTGAAGCAGACAATTTTCTTTCAGAAGCACTGAAGGAACATTTTCATCTGCCGGTACAGTTTGTCGGTCCGGGAGTAAAAACCGGTCTGAATATATTGTATGAAAACCCCCGGGAAGTTGGAGCAGACCGTATAACAAATGCCGTAGCCGGAAAAGAGAAATACGGAGGGCCGCTGATCATTATAGATTTTGGAACAGCTACCACCTACTGTTATATTGATGAAAAAAACCGTTACCTCGGCGGAGCGATCAGCCCGGGTATGGAGCTTGCAGCAGAGGCACTGGCACATAAAGCTTCCAAGCTTCCGCGCGTGGAAACACGGCGGACGAGCCGGGTGATTGGAAGAAGCACGGTGGAAGCCCTGCAGTCCGGATTCCGCTACGGCTTTGTCAGTGAAGTAGAAGGAATGATCCGGCGCATTCAAAAGGAGGCGGGACAAAGAGCAGCAGTTGCTGTGACCGGTCCTGCTGCAGAATGGGTAGCGGAAGAAACGTCTCTGATTCAAAGTACAGACCCTTATTTAACACTCGAAGGACTTCAGATTATTTATAATAAAAACAATGAATTATTTTCCTGAGGAGGAATATGAAATGACTGATTATTTAGCAAAGGCACTCGCCTACGATGATAAAATTCGTATTTACGCCGTCCGCTCCACGGAAATGGTCCGGGAGGCATCCCGCCGTCATAAAACATGGCGCACGGCAACCGCTGTTCTCGGCCGTTCCCTGACTGCCGGAGTAATGATGGGAAGCATGCTCAAAGGAGAAGAGAAGCTCACGATAAAAATTGAAGGGAACGGTCCGGCTGCCCCGATTATTATCGACGCTACCGGAAAGGGTACCGCAAGGGGCTATATCAGCGAAAGCCAGGTCGATCCGGAGCGCAAGGAAAACGGCAAGCTGGACGTTGCCGCAGCAGTTGGAACGGAAGGTTCTCTTTCTGTCGTAAAGGATCTTGGTATGCGGGATCATTTTACAGGCAGTGTGCCGCTTGTGTCCGGAGAGCTGGCGGAAGACTTCACGTATTATTTTGCTACATCCGAACAGACACCATCTTCCGTAGGTCTCGGTGTAGTTGTCGGCGCCGAGGATGAAGTGGAAGGAGCCGGAGGATTCATCCTGCAGATTATGCCAGGAGCTTCCGATGAAATTCTGGACGAAGTGGAAGCTCGTCTTCAGGCCATTCCCCCGGTCTCTTCTTTAATCAAACGCGGTGATACACCGGAGCAGATTATCGAACAGCTGGCCGGCTCAGATAACTACCGTATACTGGAGAAGAAAGAAACGGCGTTTGAATGTCAGTGTTCCAAGGAAAGGATTATTAATGCGCTGTACAGCATTGATAAAAATGAAATTTACGCAATGATCCACGAGGACGGAGGAGCAGAAACGACCTGCCACTTCTGTAATGAGCAGTACTGGATTACGAAAGAGGAGCTCCAGGAAATTTATGAAACAGAAAAAACGAATTAAGCTGGGAGTTGCTTTTTAGAAAAGGCTCTGCTACTATCTAAATATAACTAAACCAATTAAAATACTCAGGATTAAAAAGGAGGCGTTTTTGAATGGCAAAAGTAGTTAACTCCATTACAGAACTTATCGGGGATACACCACTCGTGAAACTGCAGCGTATGGTGCCGGAAGGATATGCAGATGTTTACCTTAAATTGGAATTCCAGAACCCGGGAGCAAGTGTAAAAGACCGGATCGCTCTTTCAATGATCGAAGCAGCAGAAGAAAAAGGGAACCTGAAACCGGGAGATACGATTCTGGAGCCGACGAGCGGCAACACCGGCATCGGGCTCGCCATGGTAGCAGCAGCAAAAGGATACAAAAGTGTTCTCGTTATGCCTGACACGATGAGCATGGAACGACGCAACCTTTTAAAAGCATACGGAGCCGAGCTCGTCCTTACTCCCGGAGAAAAGGGAATGAAGGGGGCCATTGCCAGAGCGGAAGAGCTGCAAAAGGAGCGGGGCTACTTTATGCCGCAGCAGTTTGAAAACGAAGCCAACCCGAAAGTGCACCGGGAAACAACAGGAAAAGAACTGCTCGAGCAGGTCGGGAATCAGCTGGATGCCTTCGTCTCCGGTATTGGTACCGGTGGTACAATCACCGGCGCCGGTGAAGTGCTGAAAGAGAAATTTCCCGATCTTCATATCGTTGCTCTCGAGCCGGCAGATTCGCCGATACTTTCCGGAGGAAGCCCGGGCCCGCATAAAATCCAAGGTATCGGTGCCGGTTTTGTGCCGGAAATTCTGAACACGGACATTTTCGACGAAGTGATGGAAATTTCCACAGAAAAATCGTATGAATATGCCCGCCGTGCAGCCCGCGAAGAAGGAATTCTCGGTGGAGTATCCTCCGGCGCAGCTATATACGCTGCCATCCAGCAGGCGGAAAAGCTCGGCAGCGGTAAAAAAGTCGTTGCGGTTATCCCGAGTAATGGGGAACGCTACCTCAGCACGCCGCTTTACCAGTTTGAGGATTAACTATCCAAGCTTCGAGAACGGTGCAGCCGTCTCTCGAAGCTTTTTTTTAATCCAACAAGGGGTTGTTAAGAAAAACGCCGCTGAAGCCGGCGGTGGTGGGAGAGCATCCTGAAAAAGCGGAGTCTGACCATGGAATAGAAAGGCGTTATCCGTAAGCTGGGTGCACGCCGGATGTTTATTTCAGCACTGGACACGTTTCATATAATAACAGCGGTTATTTCCCGGGAAACATTATTTGCACCTCCTGTTTCTGGGCCTTATAATGATGGGAGAAAAAATAAGCGCTCATCTACAGTCGGGAGTGGAGAACATGGAAGATATTCGCAGGCCGTCAGCTGCCCAGTATTCGCTCGAGGAAAGCGGACAGCACTGGTTTGACACCTATCGGATTTTATCACAGCTTGAAACAGACCACCTGCTTCTTGAAAGCGGAAGAGGCGGGAAATACTCCATCATCGGCCTGCGTCCGTTTGCGAGGCTGCTCGGGAAAAACGGGCGGCTTACGGCGGAGGAAAATGGGAAAACGACCGTTTACGAAGGACCGCTTCTGGAGTCGATACGAAGCTGGCTGAATCATTACAAAGTGGAAAAAGACGCTTCTCTTCCGGACTTTCAGGGGGGAGTAGCGGGCCAGTTCAGCTATGATCTTGTCCGGGAATTTGAAAAGCTTCCGGAACATGCGGCGGACGACCTTGTGACAGAGGACGTTTTTCTGCTTGCCTTTGACGAACTGTATGTAATTGACCACGAAAAGAATATCCGGTGGGACATCGTTATCGATACACATACCGCAAATGCGGACCAGAAGCTGGCAAAAATGAATAAGCAGTGGAGGGAAGCGGAAAAACAGGATCCTCCCACGCCGGATGGGGAAGCAATGGCCGGGGAAACCCCCGTCCGTTCTTTATCAGAAGAGGCGTTTACGAAAGCAGTTGCCAAAACGAAAGACTATATCGCCGGCGGGGATGTTTTTCAGGTGAACCTTTCTGTCCGGGAATCACGCCCTTTAAGGACGAGCCCGCTGCATATATACAGCTGTCTCCGGAAAATTAACCCCTCTCCGTATATGAGCTATATGCATACACCGGAGCTCCAGTATATCGGCGCCTCTCCTGAGCTTCTTGTGAAGGTGGCCGGGGAGGAAGTGAGTACGAGACCGATTGCTGGCACGCGCTCCCGGGGGAAAACGGACGCCGAAGACCGCGAACTCGCGGACACGCTTTTGAACAACGAAAAGGAGCGGGCAGAGCACATTATGCTCGTTGACCTGGAAAGAAATGATCTCGGCCGGGTCTGTGCCTACGGAACTGTCGAAGTGGACGAACTGATGGTTATTGAAAAATATTCCCACGTCCAGCATATCGTTTCCAATGTAAAGGGGAAAAAAGCATCCGGCTGTGATACACTCGATGTCATTGCCGCTGCGTTTCCGGGAGGAACCATTACCGGAGCACCGAAAATTCGTACGATGGAAATTATTGAAGAACTCGAACCGGTCCGCCGGGGAGCCTATACCGGGTCGATGGGCTGGATCGGTTTTAACGGTGATATGGAGCTGAATATTACGATCCGGACGATGATTGCGAAGCATGGGACTGCCCACGTACAGGCCGGAGCCGGTATCGTCATTGATTCCGAACCAAGGGCGGAATACCGTGAATGCCTGAAAAAAGCACGGGCATTATGGAAAGCTAAAGAGCAGAGTGAAGAAGAGACAGAGCAGAGGAGGATGCTGAAATGATTTTAATGATTGATAACTATGATTCCTTTACGTATAACCTCGTGCAGTATCTGGGGGAGATGGGACAGGAGCTCGTCGTCCGCCGCAACGACCAGATCACACTGGAGGAAATAGAAGAAATGAATCCGGACTACCTGATGATTTCCCCGGGGCCGTGCTCACCGGATGAGGCGGGTATCTCCATGCAGGCAATCCGCCGTTTTGCCGGAAAGATTCCGGTGTTCGGTGTGTGTCTCGGTCATCAGTCCATCGCCCAGATTTTCGGCGGGGACGTTGTCCGGGCGGAGCGGCTCATGCACGGTAAAACCTCGGAAATTAACCACGATGGTAAAACTGTTTTTGAGAGTCTGCCGCACCCGTTTACCGCCACGCGCTATCATTCCCTGATCGTCAAAAGAGAAACCCTGCCGGACTGTTTCGAGATTACTGCAGAGACGGACGAAGGGGAAATTATGGGGATCCGCCACAAAGAGCTCGCGGTCGAAGGGGTGCAGTTTCATCCGGAATCGATCATGACAGATACCGGTAAAATCATGCTCCGTAATTTTCTGGATCACTATAAAAAGGACGAGCAGGCATGTATCTCTACGTAAACGGGGAAATTGTGCCGGACCATGCCGCAGTCATTTCTCCGTATGAGCACGGTTTTCTTTACGGGGCGGGACTTTTTGAGACGTTCCGGACTTATGGCGGCAGGCCTTTCCTGCTGAAGGACCATCTCACCCGTCTTCGGCAGGGGGCCGAAGAGTATGGGCTGTGTCTTCCTGACGATCTGGAAGACGAAGTTATCCGGGCAGTCGCAGAGCTGCTGAAAGCCAATGAGCTGAAGGAAGGATATTTTCGTCTTAACGTGTCCGGGGGAGCGGAGGGGATCGGTCTGACGGCGGAAGTCTACGAAAACCCGCGTATCATAATATACGTGAAGCCGCTCCCGGTGGTGCAGAAGGAAGAAAAAAAGCTGCAGACGCTGAAGGTTAGAAGAAACACCCCGGAAGGCAGCGTCCGGAGAAAGTCGCATCATTATATGAACAATATTCTCGCAAAGCGGGAAACAGGGGCTTCAGGAGATGTGGAAGGCCTGTTTCTTACGGAAAATAACCGGCTGTCGGAAGGCACCGTTTCGAATTTGTTTTTTATAAAGCAGAAAACGATCCATACGCCGGACGCTTCCTGCAGTTGTCTTCCCGGGGTGACGGCCAGATTCGTGCTGGAGCTTGCCTCCGCACTCGGGTACCAGGTAAAGGAAGGCAGTTTCCATCCAAAAAATATGCGGAATGCGGATGAAATCTTTGTAACTAATTCCATCCAGGAAATCGTCCCTGTTTTTCTATGGGATGACCGCACATTTCCAGGAAAAGAAGGAAGGATCACCTGTGAGCTTCAGTCTGCCTACAGGCGGGCGGTCCAGTCAGCAAAAAAGCAGCAGGGAGAGCAGGGGGAAACCAGTAATGAATAAAATACAGAAAATGACCTGGAACGGAAAGGAACTGGATTTCTGCAGCAAAACCTACGTTATGGGCATTCTAAACGTAACACCGGATTCTTTTTCGGACGGCGGCAGTTTTAACGAGCTCAAGGCCGCGCAGACGAGAGCCCGGACAATGGTGGAAGAAGGAGCACATATTATTGATATCGGCGGAGAATCCACCCGCCCTGGAGCTGTAAAAATCGGAGCAGAAGAAGAGGCGGCCCGTGCTGTTCCGGCTGTCCGTTCTGTCCGGGAAGTGGTGGACGTTCCGATTTCCATTGACACATACAAAGCCTCTGTTGCCGAACAGGCGCTGGAAGCCGGAGCGGATATTATCAACGATGTGTGGGGGGCAAAGGCCGATCCGCATATGGCAGCAGCTGCAGCAGCATATGATGTGCCGATTATTTTAATGCATAACAGGGAAAAGGCGGAATACAGTAACTTCCTTGAAGATGTGAAGACAGACCTTCAGGAATCCGTAGACATCTGTCTTCGGGCCGGTGTCAAACCGGAGCGGATTATTCTTGATCCGGGAGTAGGCTTTGCAAAATCCTACGAAGAAAACCTTCTTATCATGCGTCATCTGAAAAAATTTACGACGCTCGGATACCCTGTGCTTCTCGGCACCTCCCGCAAGTCGCTCGTAGCAAAAACGCTCGATCTGCCCGTGAGTGAGCGGGTGGAAGGCACGGGAGCGACAGTCTGCCGGGGAATTGATGAAGGGTGCGAAATTGTACGGGTCCATGACGTGAAGGAAATCAGCCGCATGACAAAAATGATGGATGCCATGATCGGCAAGGGAGCTTATGGAATGTCAGGAGGCGGAATAAATGGATAAAGTTTATGTAGAAGGCATGCGTTTTTACGGCTATCACGGCGCTTTTGAAGAAGAAACAAAACTCGGGCAGCGCTTTAACGCTGACGTCGTGATGGAGATCGATACGGAGCAGGCAGGAAACACCGACGACCTGGACGACACCGTCAACTATGCGGAAGTTTATGAAGCAGCGAAGGAAGTGCTGGAAGGTGAACCGGTCAAACTGGTGGAAACATTAACAGCCCGCACCGCCAGTCTTATTCTGGAGCGTTTTGCCATCGTGGATGCGGTAACAGTTAAAGTGAAAAAGCCAGATCCGCCGATCCCCGGCCACTATGACGGCGTGGCAGTGGAAATCCGCCGCGAGCGGGGGTTTGAAAAAAAGTGACGGTAACTGCCTATCTGAGTCTCGGTTCCAACATCGGTGAACGAAAAGCCCAGCTGGAAAAAGCTCTGCACTTTCTGGAGGACGAGGAGAGTATTGAACTCCTCCACGTATCTTCTTTTTATGAAACAAAGCCGGTCGGAGTGACGGATCAGCCGGACTTTCTGAACACGGCCGCGGCAATCCGTACGTCTCTCTCCCCGGAAAACCTTCTCCACGTCACCCAGTCGATCGAGAAAAAGCTCGGCCGGGAACG
>REBZ01000114.1 GCA_007692495.1 Alkalicoccus sp. | reverse complement strand
CATTCCTGCGGACACGACGCCCACATGACAATGGTGACAGCCGCTGCGCTTATGCTGAAAGAGCGCCTGCCGGAAAACGGCGGCACGCTGCGGCTTATTTACCAGCCTGCGGAGGAGAAAGGTACGGGAGCCCTCCGGCTTGTAGAAGAAGGGGTCGTGGACGACGTCGATTTTCTTTTCGGCATTCACCTCCGCCCACAGTCGGAAATACCGTTCGGCGGTGCCTCTGTTTCGATTAATCACGGAGCGGCGATGTTCCTCCATGGAGAAATCAGCGGAAGGGACGTGCACGGAGCGCGGCCGCATCTCGGGCCGAACGCGATCGAAACAGGGGCGGAGATTCTTCAGCAGCTGCGGCATATTCATCTGCCGCCGCTTGTTCCCCACAGCATTAAAATGACAAAATTCCAGGCAGGAGGGGACAGCCCGAACATCATCCCGGGCTCTGCTTCCTTCAGTATTGATGTGCGTGCTCAGTCAAATGAAGTGATGGCGGAAGCCTGTGACAAAATTCAGAACCTCCTCCTTCGCACAAAAGAAAACGGAACAGCTGTCGAGCTCACGAAAGGAGCGGAAATCGCTGCGGCAGAAATCAGCCAGGAAGCGGAAAAAATTACGGGAGCAGCCATCCTGCGGGTGCTCGGTCCGGAAAATACGTATCCCCGCCTGACAACAAGCGGGGGAGATGACTTTCACTATTATACGCTCCGTCGGCCGCATCTCCGCGCAGCGATGATCGGACTCGGGGCAGACGTCACCCCGGGACTGCATGATTCCGCAATGACATTTAACCGTGAAGCTCTGTTTGCCGGTACGGATATTTTATATGAAACCGTTCTTGAATCTTTCCGGCAGTAAGTTATTTTTTCCGGTTCCGGAGAATGGATATCGTCAGCCAGGAAAATAGGAAAAAGAAAACGATGAATCCGAGTTCAAGCACCGGGAGGCGCAGCCAGAAGGACTGATCAGGATCTCCTATCGTGATACCGAGAATAAGGGATCCGAGTACGAGGCTGACAGCGAGAAGGAGAACGCTGAGTGTCAGCTGGTTGCCGATCCGGGCGTAGCGTGCCCCGAGCCGTTCGACTTCCGGCAGCCGGTGTTCGTGCCGGAGACGGCCGCGTTCAACGAGTGTCATCGACTTTTTGACAGCTTCCGGAAGGCCGCTGAAAGCGTCCATGTAGTCGAGTACGTGCGTCCGCGCTTTCTTTTTTAAATGGTCAAAGCTGACATATTCTTTAACAAGTTCTTCCCCGAGAGGTTCTACGACTTTAATAATGCTCAGGTCGTGATCCACTTCGCTGATCAGTGCTTCCACGGTAACGAGTGCTTTGGCGACGAGAGTGACGTCGTGGGGGATTTCAATGTTGTGTCCACCGACAAGTGCGAGCAGGTCATTGACGACTTCTCCAAACTTGATTTCATGGAGCGGCACGCTGAAGTACAGATCCTGAAATTCATCCAGATCTTTCTTCAGGCTCTGCCGGTCCAGTTCGAAGGGGGCACTGCCCATCCGGCTGATCGATTTTATAATGCTGTCCGTATCCTTTTTAAGAATACCGATGACGAGAGAAGCAAGACTTGCTCTCAGCTCAGGAGTGAGGCGTCCGACCATGCCGAAATCAAGCAGTGCTATTTTATCGTCTTTCATCAAATAAACGTTCCCCGGGTGCGGGTCTGCATGATAAAAACCGTCGATAAAAATCTGCCGGCAGATGGACTGGGTAATCGTTTCTGCAATCAGCTTTCTCCGTTCCCGGCTCATCGCTTCAATATCCAGCTGGTTGATGTTTTGTCCTTCAATCAGCTCCATCGTCATGACGCGTGTCGTTGTGCATGTCCAGTCCACTTCCGGAATGTAAATGAGGGGATCGTTATCGGTCTGGGTGCGGATTCTGTCGGCGTTACGGCCTTCGATTTTATAATCGAGTTCACGCATGATCAGCTTCGAAAACTCTTTTACGAGCTTCGGAAGGTGGTAGTTGCCGACTCCTTCAATGTGCTTGTCCGCAAGAAGAGCGAGTTCGTATAAAATATCGAGGTCGGTTGATATTTTCCGCTCGATGCCCGGGCGCTGTACTTTAACCGCTACACTCCGCCCGTCTTTTGTTACTGCTTTATGTACCTGTCCGATGGAAGCGGATGCAAGCGGTATTTCTTCAAAAGTGTCGAAGTAGTCACTGAGACTTTCCCCGACTTCCGTTTCAAAAACGGTTTTAACTTCTTCGTAGGAGAAGGAAGTCACGTGATCCTGAAGTTTTTCCAGCTCGTCAATTAAAGACTGGGGGAAAATATCTTTTCTTGTACTTGCTATCTGGCCGAGTTTAACAAATGTCGGACCCAGTTCCTCCAGAAGATTCCGGATTCTTTCCTCGGTGGAGTGGATGCGTTCCGCTTCTTTTTTCCGCCACTTCTGCGGGCGCGGGACTTCATCGATCAGCCCGATTTTCTGAACGAAAAATCCGAATCCATTGCGTATGAACGCATTGAGAATCTGCCGGAAGCGGTTGGCCTGCCGGAAACGCAGGTGCTTCAGCATAAAACTCCCCCTTTTTTTTATTTTTTAAGCCTGCAGGACGTACAGCTCTGTTTACCTCTTCGGAGGAAACGGCCGTTTTGTTTTATTGTATCATGCAGAAAGTCTGTTGGAAAAAGCTTCCGAAAGGGAAAGGGAAAAGAAAGGCTGATAATATAGAAAAACAGAGGAGGACCGCTCATGAAAATTGCTGTAGAAAGTCTGAAAGGATATCTGCTGGAAGAAGCAGCAGCGTATTTAATAAAGAATACCGGGTTTGATCTGCTCGTAGAAGAAGAACAGGATCCTTCCAGTCTGAGAAATACCGGAACCGGTCTTCACGTAAGAGGTCTCGGAGTGGAACATCAGGCAGACGTGCTCGGCCAGCTCCAGTGGATGCCTGCCTTTACTTATCCGGTACGTCTTTTTCTCGAGGCAGAGTTCCGTTCCGGAAAAACGAGTATTAAAACAATCCGCAGTGCCGTGGCAACCATCAGTGATTTGAATCAGCGGTACATGACGACTGCTGAAACGAACACGCCTTTAAAGCGGTGCACATACAATTATGCGGTTTTTTCTGCTTCGGGCTTTTCAAGAAGTGCTGTGGAGATGGCTCTCGCCCATCAGGTTTCGCTCGTGGATTTGAGCAGCGGGCCTTTCCGGTCTCTCTTATCCGAGATTGAGTCGGCGGCAGAAGACATTCACCGCCTGGCTTCCGGGTCTTCCGAAAGAGAAGGCGGATCCAGCGAGCACAGATACGTGTTTATTCAGTCTCTCCGGAAGTATCTCCGGCACGAGTTTGGCACGTGGACGGGGGAGAAGCGGCCGGAACCGATCTCCCTGCTGGAGGAAGAAGACCCGGTACAGAACAGATTGAAGCAGATGGCCGACTTTATCCAGAAAGAATATGGGGAAGTTTTTGCAGCAGTACCAAACGCGCCATTTCTGCTGATTCTTAAGTCGGAAAACGCGGAGGATTTCCGGAACTATGCCGCCGCGTATCCAACCCACCGGGTACAGATCCGCTCTGTCCGGAGCGGAAACGAAGGGAAACTGTGGGAAATCACGCCGGAAACAGAAGACGCCTATCATCTGTCGGTGCTGATGCCGGAACAGCTGCATGATCTGATTTCAAACAGCGGGAGTTCTGTAAAGCCTTCCTGGAACAGCCAGAAGCCGCTTCTTTCCTATATCACAGTTTACAGACATACGCCGGAAAAAGATGAAATCATCCGGCTGGAGTATAATCCTGATGAAATTGAGGGGCCGCTGTTATAAAAAACAGAAAAGCGCAGGAACGCTTCTCCCGCTGAACAAGTGGAAGAGGTTCCTGCGCTTTTTGAATTTCTGAGTCAAATCCTTTCGAAATAGCCTAGAACGGGCTGGTGGTATTTTGCGGCCGGGAATGTGCCGGCTTTTCATCTGCCGGGACAGGCCTGATGATTAATAATAAGTTTATAATGATTAATTCCTGCCGCACAGAGGCTTATAATGACTGAAAACGGGCTGTAATGATTAATCATCCTTATAATGACTAATCCGGAGGCTGTAATGACAAAAAACCTCATCATAATGATTAAACTACGCTCTATAATAATTAAAGATGTACCCGCCGGTGCCTGCGGGTACCATTCCTATCACCCTGGAGGAGCCATCTCCAGATCTTTCACCGGTTTTTCCAGGTACTGTGTATCTTTTCGAGCGTTAAAGCGGTCCGCTTTTTCTATTTTGACAGCGATATTGTAGTCCGGGATGCCGGCAAACTGTTCGTAGCGGCCTTTTGGAAGCAGGAAATTCCCTTCCGGAAAATGCACGCCGAGATTGGAGCGGGCGATGGAAGCAAACTTCGCCTGCCCCTGAAATACACCGTACTGGTTATATACAACAACGGCTTCCCCATCCCGGATGTGAAGTTCCCGGGCGTCTTCTTCGTGGACGAGTACGTCGTAACGCGAAGACCGGTTAAAAGGATCGGTTTCCCCGTAGACCATGGAGTTGAACTGTTTGCCGCGGCGGGTGGTGACGTAAAAATCCCCCGGCTTTTTGTTAAGATCCGGAATGTCGACCGGAATAAGATTACCGCGCCCGTCCGGCGTTGGACAAATACCGTCTTCACAGAGCCACGCTCCGCCCCATTGAAAAACATCCCCCTGTTTTTTCAGATGCTGAACCCCATCATATGAAGGATTGGCGCGGGCGATTTCTTCCCGTATTTCATCTGCATGCTGAAAGTCGACAAGGTGGGCAGTATCCGGTTTTATACGCTTTGCAAGATCCACGTAAATCTTCCATTCCGCCCGGGCTTCTTTAATTTTATTTTTGTTGCCTTCGATTTCCGGCGAAAAATAAACCATCCGCTCTGTTGACGTGGATGTGCCGCCGCCTTCCTGCTCGTAGCGTGTTTTAGCCGGAAGTACGATGACAGCTTCCTGTGCATCGACGAGTGTGGAAGTGTTCAAAATAATATCCTGGTGCACCCGGATGTCGAGGGAGGAAAGAGCTTTTTCCACGTAATCCGGATCCGGCATTGTCTCCAGGAAATTCCCTCCGGACATATAATAGAGCTTGATTTTCCGCTCGTTCTCTTCCGGAAGCAGAATGTTTTCCAGTGTCACCCCGACGATGTCTCCCTGCCATTCCGGCAGCTTAAAGCCCCACAGTTTTTCAATGCGGGAAATATTGTCTCCTTTAAAGTCTCCGCCTGGAAGGACGAAAGGGTCGGCGCCCATTTCCCCGCTTCCCTGCACGGAAGAGTGGCCGCGGAATGGCATGAGACCGCTGTATTTTCTGCCGAGAAAGCCCCGAAGAAGGGCAAGGTTGGCAACCTGGGAAATGTTATCTGTTGCAAACGAATGCATCGTCAGGCCGAGAGCCCACGCAAAAACAGCGTTTTTGCTGTTGGCAAGAAGCTCGGAAAGTTCAATAATGCGTTCTTTTGAGACTCCGGAAGAGGCGGTAATTTCTTTCCATGTCTGCGTCTGAGCTTTATCCCGAAGTTCTTCCAGTCCGTTCACATGCTCTTGAATAAAGTCATGGTTGAGGGCGGCTCCGTGCTGCTGTTCTTCCATATCAAACCAGTGTTTCATAATGCCGTGCATGAAGGCGATGTCACCGCCGATGTTTACCTGGTAAAAATCATCCGCTACTTTTGTGCCGAAGAGTGCCGATTCCGGTACGGAAGGCACCCAGTATTTATCCATCGACGGCTCCCGGTAAGGGTTGACGACGATGATTTTTGTCCCTTTTTTCTTTGCCTCCAGCATATATTTCGTGGAAACAGGAGAGGAGTTGGAGGCGACACTTCCCCAGAAAAGAAGGACGTCTGTGCCGATCCAGTCCTGATAATTGGAAGTGGACGCCCCGACACCAATGGAACGCTTCATCGCTGTTTTGCTCGGGGAGTGACAGATGCGTGAAGCGTTATCGACGTTATTTGTGCCGAGAAAGCGTGAGACTTTACCCGCAACGTAGTAGGATTCGTTCGTAATACCGCGGGACGTTAAATAAAACGCATACTGTTTCGGGTCAAGCTGCTTCATTTTATCTGCGATCGTATCCATCGCTTCATCCCAGCTGAGACGGGAAAAATTTCTTTCTCCCGGACGCCGGATCAGCGGGTAGGGGATGCGTCCGAGCTTCCGCAATTCTGTGCTGGAATACTGCCTGAGCTCATCAATATCTGCGTGAAGAACGTCTTCCTTTATGGCAGGCATCGTGTTCAGGCGCAGCACGTTAAAGCGGGTTGTGCAGACGTGGGGCCCGGTAAGCGTCTGGTCATACAGACCGGATACACCGAGTGCACAACCATCGCAGACACCTTTTGTAATAATATTTTTGGCATACCCAAGGTTATCTTTATTTTCCCAGGCAGTTTTGAAGGAGTCACGGATGTGAGTAGGTTTTACTTTTCCGAGACCGAAGGGAATTGGACTAACCCAGTGCTCCGGTGCCGGCTTTTTCGACTTTTTCATCGGCCCGTTATGTTTTGTGTTTCCCATTCTTAACACTCCTTTGAAAATAGTTTTAAATATAGACTCTTTTAAAGCTCCGTGTTGATATAGAGCGCCTGCGGCTCTTTTCACCTGCCGCGGGGAAAGCTGGAAACCTCCTTTACGGCAGGGCTGGAGCGAAGTTTCCTTCAATCATCACAAACATTAACATAGCTAAATAAAAAACCACCGTACGGCTCCGGAGGTTACGGAGCTGATACGGTGGTTGAGTCTTGAGCAGGATCGCTGCCAAGTGCCAAACCTTCCTTACGTATCACTGGAGAATTTCTCTTCCAGATTTTCGTCAAAAACAAAAATGGACATGCCTTTATCCTGTTCAATATCAATATCAACAAACAGCTCCACATACCTGCATCCGAGAAGCTCTTCCATTTCGTAGGGACGGTGCTGCCGGTAGATTTCCTTCACCATTTCTGTCCGGGCGGCACGGAGCATCTGGCGGCCGTCTTCGGCGCTTGCAATAAATTTCTCGACGGGGGAAAGGTTCCCCTCCATTTCGCAGATTGCCCAGTTTTTACAGAAAGTCGTGGTTACTTTGGCCGGGCCTTTTCCCATGTGCTTTTTACGGAAAGACCGGACGAGATTGCTGAACTCTGCTTCGTATTTACCCATAATACTCCAATCCTTTACTGTTAAGTATAGAGAAAGAGTATGCTTCTATTGGACAATTGTCAACTCGCCAGCTTTTCTGTTTCTTTTTGAGCGCGCAGCTGGCGGATATCCACCCGGATAACGAGAGAAACAAGCAGGGCTGCTACGAACATGCCTCCGAAAATATAAAGTGTGGCGGCATAGCTTTCGGTTGCCTCACGAACACCGGAAGCGAGCAGAGGTCCGACAAGGCCGGCAAGAGCCCAGGCGGTAAGAATATAACCGTGAATCGCCCCGAGCTGCTTTGTTCCGAACAAATCCCCAATATAGGCGGGAATAGAAGCAAAACCGCCGCCGTAGCACGTGATAATTAAGAAAAGAATCACCTGAAAAGCAATCGCATGCGTAATGGACGGGAGGGCAAAGAATGCCGCAATCTGGATGGCAAAAAATGCTGTGTAGACGTTCGGCCGTCCGAGATAGTCGGAAATCGACGCCCATGCAAGACGCCCCACTCCGTTAAAAAAGCCCATGATGCCGACCATTGTCGCAGCCGCAGCCGCAGTAAGTCCGGCGATTTCCTGAGCCATCGGAGAAGCAACAGCGAGAATGGCAATGCCGCACGTTACGTTAATAAACAGCATGATCCAGAGAAACCAGAAGCGCTTTGTTTTAACCGCTTCGTTGGCGGTAAGCTGGGACAGATCCGCTGCTGCTTTTTTAGAGGATGCAGCATTTTCCATGTATCCTTCCGGCGGCCGTTCCAAATAAAGAGCGGAAGCAAACATAATCACAAAATAGCTGATCCCGAGAATAAAAAAAGTATTGGCAATGCCGGTGGAATCAATTAAAAAAGCCATAATCGGGCTGGCAATCATTGCAGCAAAACCAAAACCCATAATAGCAAGTCCTGTCGCAAGGCCCCGCCGGTCCGGAAACCATTTTACAAGGGTGGAAACTGGGGTAATGTAACCGATCCCGAGACCGATCCCGCCGAGAGCACCGTACGTTATGTATAAAAGCCACAGGGATTCGACCGTTACCGCAAAGCCGGCACCGACAATTCCAAGTCCGAAAAAGGAAGCGGCGACAAGGCCGGAAATCCGGGGGCCATATTTTTCAACAAAATGCCCCATGAAGGCGGCGGACAGGCCGAGGAAGGCGATGGCAATACTGAATGTCATTGAGATAGCGCTCAGGCTCCAGCCGAACTGTTCTGCCAGCGGGTTTGTGAATACGCTCCAGGCATAGACGGAGCCGATCGAAATGTGGATCCCTACCGCAGCAAGGGCAATCAGCCAGCGGTTTTTTGTTCTGCCGTTCATAATATCACTCCTATGTTTTCATTTTTGATACTGCACAAAAAAAACCGCTGTCGTTTCTCCGGGAAGAAGCGATACTTCTCCCGAAAAGAAACGCAGCGGTTAGTTTTGAACAGGGGCGCTGTAAAAAGACCAACAGTTATCGCTGAGAATTCTGCCTGACTTAAACCGGTAACAGGGCCGCTGTCCCGCATCTTAAATCCAAGCAGAGCTCGTTGTCTGTTCTTAAGTTTACTTCGTAATGTAAGCATTTACAATAGCTTCAAAGCGGAAAGTTCAATTTTTGGACACAAAATTCAGAAGAAGCTGTCCAAGAAGCTCGAACGGCACGCTTGTTACTATACGGGAAAGAAGTTTATACTTGGAAAAGCAGGATTTTGTATTAAAAGGAGGAGAGATAGATGGCCTGTAATATTGATCACTCTACGGAGGATGTCCGGAAAAAGCTGGCTTCGCAGAAAGAGTATCTGCCAAAAGACGTTTATAACAAAGCGGAAACATTCCTCCAGAAGGAGCAGCCGCAGCCGCAGCTGAATGAGTTGTTTCATCTGCTGAAAAAATATGACCTGTCTTCTGAGGAGGAACAGAAAGAGCGCCTCGGAAAAATGCGGGAACTACTATAAAAACACAGCAGAATGCCATCATGGCCGGAGCATACATGATGGCATTCTGCTTTTTTATGTGATGCAGCTCATTATAAGACGCGACAGCACCCATGTGCTATTACATATCAGGCATAGTATCTCTCTGCCCGAGAATTCGTTTGAGTTCTTTCTTTTTCTTTCTGGAAACAAGAATGTACAAAGTATCTCCCGTTTTCACTTGTGCATTTCCATAGGGCATGACGAGTTCCTGGTCACGGATAATGGCATTGACTAAAATGTCAGACGGGAAATCGATTTCTGCGAGAGTTTTCCCTGCAATTTTTGTTTCTTCATTGACCGTATATTCTACAATTTCCGCGTTGGCCTGACCGATGGAGATGAGTTCCAGAGAATGAAATGGGGCAACCTTTGTTGGTCCGGTGAGTCCCAGTTTTGCGGCAAATGGTGCAATGGTCGCTCCCTGAATCAGTGCAGAAGTCAGCACAACAAAGAAAACGATGTTGAAAATTATCTGAGCGTTGTCGAGGTTGGCTATCATTGGATAAGTAGCCAGCACGATCGGTACGGCTCCACGGAGACCGGCCCAGGAAATCAGGGTTTTTTCCTGCCATGTGTACTTGAATCCGATGGTGGAAACAAGGACGGCGAGCGGGCGGGCGATAAGAATGAGCGTAAAGGCAAGAACCAGCCCGTAAAAAACAACTTCCAGTGTGAAAACCTGAGAAGGAAAAGCAAAAAGACCGAGAATCACAAACATTGTCAGCTGCATCATCCAGGCAAAGCCTTCGTTGAAACTGAAAATAGTATGTCTGTAAGTAAGGGAATTATTGCCGATAACCAGTGCTGCCGCGTAAACGGCAAGCAGACCGCTCCCATCGAAAAAAGCAGTGGAGCTGTAGGTCAGTACAGCGAAACCGATGGCAAGAATCGGATAAAGTCCCCCGGCATCCAGATTGATCCGATTGATTATCCACGATGCCGCCCAGCCGAAAGCAAGACCGAACAGGAGACCGAGGCCCATCTGGACGAAAAAGACGGCGGCAATACTCAGTACAGTTTCTTCCTCTATAAGAATAAGCTGCAGAAAGCCCAGTGTTAAGAACATGGCCATCGGATCGTTACTTCCAGATTCTGCTTCGAGCGTGGCCCCAAGCCGGGATTTAATATTTTTTCCTTTTAATGCAGCAAAAACAGCAGCCGCGTCCGTGGATCCAACAATAGCTCCGAGGAGCAGCCCTTCCAGCCACGTAATATCGAGAAGCAGGACAGCTGCTGCAGCCACGGTGAAACTTGTAACCAGAACGCCTAAAGTAGCAAGAAGGAGGGCAGGAAAGGCGACCGGTTTGATGGTCGACCATTTCGTCGAAAGTCCGCCTTCAAATAAAATAACAATGAGTGCAAAGATTCCTATCAGCTGCGCGTAAACAGGGTTATGAAAATGGATGATGCCGAGGCCGTCACTGCCTGCTATCATTCCAATCGCGATAAAAAGCAGGAGGGCAGGCACCCCGAATCGTGAAGCGAATTTAGTGGTCATGACCCCTACGATAAAGAACAGGGCAAGAAGAAATAATAAATTGTCTGTGTTGGAAATATCCTCAAGCATTGATTCCTGTTTAAGCCTCCTTTTGAAAAACACTATTGAAGCTCCATGGTTTTTTCGGGGTGTAAATTCTCTTTTCCGCCTCACAGCGGGAAGTGGAGTTTCCCGGATAAGAACTATGAACAATAACAGAGCTTTTATATATTGAATGATACATAACGGATAGAATTATATTGCAGGGGAATATAAAAGGTAAGAGGCCAGCACAAAAAGAAATTGGTGCTAAAAATTAATAAATCGTTCAAATTAAATAGTCGACCGGGGGGATGTTTTATGTGAAATTCACTGCTTTTACGTAAGAAGCCGGCGGAGGTATATTGTTCTCCAGCGTATGTCGGCGGGTAAGCCTCTGGAAATATGCTTCTTTTCTTTTTCAGCCGCGTTGAAACATCAAGCATGAAAAACTCCGCTGGCTCCAGCGGAGACGGAAGAAGTATATTACAGAAGACCTGCCGCATGCTTTAAATCAAGAGCAATGGCTATTCCTTTACCGGATTCATAGAGTCCGGCTTCCTCTTTGATGGTTTCGACTACTTTTTCTGATTCGTTCTGTTTCACAATCGTAAGATGCACTTCTCTTTCCGGCTCGATTTTCATCCCGAAAAATTCACCTTCATTTTCACTGTGACCTCTTGCAAAGATGATTGT
>REBZ01000035.1 GCA_007692495.1 Alkalicoccus sp. | reverse complement strand
GAGGCAGCCCAAAAAGGTGCAAAAAAGAAAGCAGCCCAGTTCCAGCCGGCAAAAAGAAAAGGTTTTTTATGAGCGTTCCATTTCTCCTTGTAATATTCCGAGTTTTTTTCGATGTATATGTCCGGGTTTTTTTGAAGGATATTCATATATTTTCTCCTTTATCATTTGTTCCGGATTCAGTGTAGCATGAAAGGCAGAACGAATGAAGCGGACTGTTTGAAAAAGCTTCCGGAAGACGATGCTTCCGGAAGCTTTTTATGAAAGGAAATTAATGAGTATCGTAATCATCCGGCGAATCTGCTTCCACAGGCTCTGTGAGGCTCATATGTCCAAGAAATTCTTCTGTTTCATTACCGTCAATGAGGATCATTGTCTGAGAAGCTCCGAACTGCTCCATCATCATAGCAATCTGCTCTGTCATAAGAGCTTCTCCGCTGGAGCCTAAATTAGCATTCTGCACTTCTGGAGAAAGAGAAACATTAGCGAGATCTCCATCGAGTTCTACATATTGAACAGCTGCTTCCGCAGGAAACAATCCGTAAAGATTTTCATCATCCGGACCTTCCGCCCATAGGTCCATTGCTTCCTCTGCGCCGGACTCGTCCATTGTGACGGGATCTGCTTCTACCCGGAAAGTTTCGAGCAGCTGATCATCGGAGAAGTATAAGTATAGCGGGTCCACCATTGATGCTTCTTCATCAGCCTCTTCTTCATTGGCATTCTCTTCATTGGCAGCATTATTGGTTTCTTCGTTTTCGTCTTCATAGTTTTCATCAGCTTCTTCATCAGCAGTGCTGTTGTTCTCGCCAGAATTTTCACTGGCACCATTATGTTCATTGTTTTCGTCTGTTACATTATTTACGTTCTCTTCCTCTTCACCGGCATTCTCCTGATTATTTTCATCCGGATCAGTTTCATTTTCAGCGTTTTCGTTATTATTGTTTTCATCAATGGAGCTGCCGGAAGTGTCATTATTTTCTTCCTCATTTACGTCACTGAGGTTTTCTTCAACCTCATTGGCACCTCCGGTATTTTTATCAGTATTTTCATTGGCAGGGCTTTCTTCCCCCTGGCCGCAAGCTGTCAGCCCTCCAATAGTAAGGGCACTTATTAAAACAAAAGACATTTTCTTCATGCATTTATTCCACCTTTCTGTAGTTTTGTTACTTTTCACTGCTTTTCAGAAAGCGCCACGCGCGGATCCGAAGCCTTTTTAATTTTGTTCTATATATTGGAAAAAAGCAGCAATGACAATAACGGAGTGCAAAAATATCCGCATCTGTAAACTTAGACGCTTATTTCAGCAGGAGGTTACAATTACTTGGTCACTATAGATAATTTCTGGAATAATTACCAGTAGAAAAATGCTTAACACATACGCACGGAAATGTTTAAATCCGGTATACTGGTAGACGGGGAAAGGGAGTGATGACAGCGGCACAGCGGAACAGTCGTATAGAATATGTATATGAAGCACTGATGGCAGTCCTTGCGTTTGCTGCTGTAGCAACAATATGGTTTGAAACAAGTCTCGAACCTGTCATTGTATGGGGGACGTGGGGTATATTTTTTATAGATTTCTGCGTCCGTTTTTATAAAGCAGAACGGAAATGGGAATTTATTAAAGCACATCCGTTTATCGTCATAGCGGTCATTCCACTTGATGCGATTTTTCAGTTTGCTCGTATAGCACGGGTGCTGCATTTTCTTCGGTTAAAAGCGATGACGAAGTATTATATGAAACCGGCCGTACAGCTTCTGGAAAAACAGAAGGTCACCCACGTGGTGTCAGGACTCGCCGTAATAATATTTCTCAGCACAGCTCCTCTGTACTGGGCAGAAGGAGAGCGTTTTGATCATTATTTTGAAGCCTTTTTAGGGAGTGCTGCTTCTCTTGTGTTTTTCGGCTATGCCTACATAGACCCCCAGTCCATTACAGGGACCATTACGGTAACGCTGCTTACGGTATGCGGGGTAATCATGCACGCTGTAGCTATCCGTTTTGTTCTTTATTGGATAAGGGACACCTACCTAGCGAAAAAGGCGGAAAAAAAGTGGGAGGATTTTAAAAATTAGCACTGGAACTTTTAGAGCTTTCATAAATGTTGAGCCGGCTGTCGTTCCAGAATATTTATTCTATTCGTTTTATAAGCTTCTCCTCCGCTCGGTGAAGGGCTGCCGTGTGGCTGATCTTCAGCTGTTTGGCCTGCGCCGAGGTCTGACTGAGCTTCATCCCACCGGCGTCTTTGCCGTTACGGAAGGAAAGCCAACTCTTTATCAAAGAAAACGGTTTAAACGAGGAGATGTATCATGGCAGAAAACTTCTTCCTATTTCCCTGCAGCAGCCGCAGGGGCGACTCCTGGGCGATCAAGGCAGAGGCGAAGATCCGTTCTTCCAACCTGTGAGCGGAAGAACTTAGCTGAGCTCGGCCCGCCCGGAAAGCATCCCGGAAGGCGCAGGCAGGAAACCGTATATCTATACATAAAAAAAGAACTCTCCCGCATTCGTAAAGTGCGGGAGAGTTCTTTATTATACGGTTTACTGGTTAAGATCTTCGATAGAATCGATGTCCATGTATTCAGGAACAACAAGTCCCGTGCGGGCACCTTCAAGGTTGGCTCCGAGATCTTCCATGTCATCGCCGTAATCTTCTACAAGGTGATCGTGCGTAAGCGGCAGCCACGCTGCTACCATTGCATCAGCTTCCCCGGTTGCCACAGCCTGGAACATAAAGTTTGCTTCCAGTGGATCCATCGTTACTTCGTAGCCGAGATCTTCAAGCACGAGTGCGATCATGTTGGTAGAAGCAATCTCAGATTCCCATGCTACGAAGACAAGGTCAATTTCTTCACCATCTACAGAATCAACACCGTCTGTCCACTCGGATACAGTGTCTTCGTTGGCATCAATCCAGTTACGGGCAGCTTCTTCTTCGTCGGTGCCTTCCTGGATATCCATCATAACTTCGTTCATGTCATCTTCTGTCCATTCGAAGTTATCGAGTACTTCATAGGCTTCCGGCATATCGTCAGAAAGGCCGTCACGTACAAAAGTATGGATATCTTCCGCTTCACCGAATACGTTCTCCGGATCGTCAAGGAACTTCAGGTCGTACTCTGCAAACTTCCAGTGTGGTGTCCAGCCGGTAACGACGATCGGATCTTCGTTTTCATAGGCAGTTGCGAGTTCCTGAGTCATTGCGGAGTCGGAGCTTGCTGTAATTGTCCAGTCTTCCAGGTCATATTCTTCAAGAGCGTTGTCAGCAGCTGACATAATGCCGGCGCCGGCATCAATTCCGGTAATCGTGTACTCAAGCTCTTCAGCGTAGTCTCCACCGGCAGCTTCACCATCGTTATCTGCATTATTGTCTTCATTTTCTTCGTTGTCCGCTGCGTTGTTGTTTTCGTCAGCCGCGTCGTTGTTTTCTGCAGTGTTTTCCTCTGCGTTTGTATTGTTTTCTGCTGTATCTGCGTTGTTTTCGTTATCTGCCCCGCATGCTGTTACGAGAAGGGAAAGAGACAAACCTGCTGCTAAACCAAACTGGTGTCTTCTTTTCATAAAAAATCTACTCCTTTGTAGTGGATTTATTTGGTATTTCATTATACCTGTTTTTATGCTTTCCTGTTCTCCGGGTTCAGAGCCTGAGTAAGACGGTCAAGAATAATGGCCAGAATTACAAGACTGATACCGGCTTCAAAGCCCATCGCCATGTCATTTCGTCCAACGGCGTAATAAACTTCCCGGCCGATACCGTCTGTTCCGATCATCGCAGCGATAACTACCATCGAGAGTGCGAGCATGATTGTCTGGTTGATCCCGGCCATAATCGTTACTTTAGCCATCGGAAGCTGTACTTTGAAAAGCTTCTGTCCAGGGGTGGAACCAAACGCATCGGAAGCTTCGATCATTTCTGCCGGTACCTGCCGGATCCCAAGGTTGGTCAGGCGGACAGTCGGCGGCATGGCGAAAATAACAGATGCGATAACACCCGGAACGATACCGATACTGAAAAATGCAACTGCCGGAATTAAGTAAACAAATGCGGGCATTGTCTGCATGAAGTCGAGAATCGGTGTCACAATGTTTTTAACAAGGTCGCTTCTTCCCATCCAGATGCCGATAGGAACACCGATCACAATAGAAATAAGCGTTGCTGTAATAACGAGAGAAAGGGTTAAAATTAACTCATCCCAGTAGCCGATGCTCTCAATAAATAAAAGACCAAGGAAAATAAGGATCGGCAGGCCGAATTTTTCAGACTTTCGTACAAGCAAGTAGCCGATGACCGTCAGTATAAGAATAAACAATATCGGCGGTATCAGCCCGAAGAAGCTGTTGAACATCCCAGTGACCCAGGCCACAAAGCCGCGGATGCCGTCAAAAATAAACTGGGCGTTCTGGAGCCAGTCTACAAAATCTTCAATCCACGTACCTACCGGAAGTTCCGGCATAAAATCAAGAATTGCATCAAACCAGGCGTAAATTGCTTCCCATGTTTCACTCACTGGTATTCACCTCTTCTCCTGAAAGTGCTGCAAGTATTTTACTGCGTATGACAATACCTGCAAGCTTATCGTTTTCCCCGAGCACCGCGATCGGTACATGAGAAGTGGAGGAAATGTTGAAAAGGTCGTGCATTGGTGTATCCAGCCGGCACGTCGGAACGTCCTTTTGAATATACGGAGTAATATCACTTTCATCCCGGTTGACAGATTCCGCGATGTCTCCGGCATGAATAATTCCCTGGAGCTGGCGGTTGCGGTTAACAACGTAAATGCTCGAGATATCTGCCTTTCTCATGCGCTGAAGTGCCACGCGCGTTCCCTCTTTTTCCATATTTACCGTTTCGGGCCGGGTCATAATGTTTTCTGCAGTGTAGACTTTCGAACGGTCCACATCTTCAACAAAGCGGCGGACATAATCATCAGCCGGGTGCATAAGTATTTCTTCCGGAGAGCCGATCTGTACTACTGCGCCGTCTTTCATAATCATAATACGGTCTCCTATGCGGAGCGCTTCATCCAGATCGTGCGTAATAAATATGATAGTTTTCTGCATGGAAGACTGAAGATCGAGCAGTTCATCCTGCATGTCTTTACGAATAAGTGGATCGAGTGCGGAAAACGCTTCGTCCATAAGCAGAACATCCGGATCGTTCGCCAGTGCGCGGGCAAGACCGACCCGCTGCTGCATACCGCCGGAAAGCTGATCGGGATACTGATTTTCGTAACCATGCAGTCCTACAAGTTCCAGAGATTTCATTGCTTTTTCCTGCCGTTCTTCTTTTGCGATCCCCTGAACTTCCAGTCCGTACTCCACGTTCTGACGGATCGTCCGGAATGGAAACAGGCCGAACTTCTGGAAGACCATACTCATATGCTTTCTGCGTACTTCCCGGAGAGCGTTGTCGTCCATTTTAGCCAGATCATCTCCATCGATTTGAATCTGACCGTCCGTTGGATCAATCAGCCGGTTCAGCAGACGGACAAGCGTGGATTTACCACTCCCGGAAAGCCCCATAATTACGAAGACTTCTCCTTCATTAACATCAAATGTTGCACGGTTTACCCCGACAGTTAAGCCGGTTTTTTCCAATATTTCATCTTTCGACTTTTTTTCCTTCAGCATGTCAAGCGCCGGTCTGGGGCGTTTGCCGAAGACCTTTGTCAAATTACGGACTTCAATTTTCGCCAAAGAGCTCACCTCGATTATTATTTTTACTTCTACACGTATATACCGGCTGAAAATGACTTAATATCCAACTCTAAAAAAATATGAGAAAGTCAACCTTTTCTACTATACGTGTCACGAAGAGAAATGACAAACAGTGTGAATAGGTCTGTGTTTCCAAAATGGCGGAAAAGCGCCGGTGAACTGTTGTGAAAGGAACTTAGCTTTATAATACTATAATTATCAAGAAATAGCACCTTTGTCTGGTGTGTATTTGTAAGACTTATTACACTTCGGACTCTAGTTCGTAAGTAATGTAAGGGCTCTCAAAACCTAAGTGGTATAAAGGGATTCGCTCCGCATATTAATTCCGAAATGATGAGAAAAAAATATTAATAATTGAAGGATCTTTTGAAGTGCGGTGTTATTTTAAGAGTCCTGAGGCTCTTTTTTTCTTCTGGTTCAGAAGAACTTTCAGTAGCCCTTTGCTTTGTCAGGAAGAATTTCTTATCCTTCCCTGCAATCCCCGGATGACAGTAAAAGGAGCCGGAGGAAGGCGTATATGTTCTATTTCGATATCTGTTACAATAAAGAAAGGATATTCGAAAAAGATACATAACTATACAAAAATGTGTAACATGTTCAGCGCTTACAGCGTCAAATAGATGAAGCAGGGAGGTAATGACGTGAGAGAGGAGTTTGAACGGCTGTACTCTGCCTATCACCAGCAGCTATTCCAATACTTATTTTACCTCGTCCGGAACCGGGAAACAGCAGAGGAGCTCGTTCAGGAAGTGTATATAAAAGTACTTCACTCCTACGAAGCTTTCGAAGGGAAAAGCAGCGAAAAAACATGGCTTTATTCTATCGCCAAACACGCAGCTATCGACTGGATACGGCGTCAGTCCCGAAAGAAAAGAAAGTTCGAAGGGAAAGAATACGAGTGGAGTGAACGGGAATTTGAAATTGAAGACAAGCAGCCGCTGCCGGATGAAATTGTAGCCCGGCAGGATGAAATTCAGCACGTTTATAAAACGATGAAAAAGTGTACAAAAGACCAGCAGCAGGTGATTGTTCTGCGCTATATACAAGGACTGTCCATTGCAGAAAGTGCTGATATTCTCGGATGGTCAGAAAGCAAAGTGAAAACGACCCAGCATCGGGCGATAAAAGCACTGCAGAAGCATCTTCAGACTGATGGTGAAAATGTACCAGGAAAGGAGGGTTCCCCTTGAATAACGATAAATGGTCGGAAAAAGAGCTGGAGGACACGCTGAGGCGTATGCCGCCGGTAAAAGATAAGCAGACGAAAGATGAACTTTTTCATGCAGTAAAGCAGCGTGCGGACAAAGAAGCACCGCAGCGTAAAGCGTCCAAAACCTGGTTTTTCCCGGCGATGGCATCGGCAGCGGCGCTGCTTCTGGTCGTACTTATGATTCCTTCCTTTATGAACACCGGTATGTTTTCATCCGGCGACGGGCCGGCTCCAGCTGATAACGGTGGGACGGATACTTTCGATACAGCTGATAACAACGAGCCGGCCGAAGAAAACAACAGTCCTTCTGTACAGAATAATGAAGAGAATGTGGAAAACACAAATACGGTCAGCCCGGACACCGACGGCAGTGAATCTTCCGGGCCTGAAGAAGAAGCAGCTGAGAATGAAAACGAAAGTGAAAATGGAAATGAAAGTGACAGTGTGAATGAGAATGAAGGCGAAAATGAAAATGAAAACGGAAACGAAAATGAAACTGAAAATGCAGACGAAAACGGCAGTCAAAGCCCCGGCAGCAACGATGTAGACGATTCAGAAAACAACCGCAACAATGATTCTGCAGACAGCCTGGAAGAGGCTTCGGAAGAAGATAACTATTTTGAGGCGAACGATGAAGAATATTCAGTTGAAGAAGAAGAAAGTCTTATCGTTACGTCAGCTATGCTGGAAGAAGATGAAATATATTATGTAATTCCGGAGGCAGCAGACGGAATGTCAAAGGAAGAAGCAGTAGTTTATGCTCTTCAGGAAAGTGATCCGACTTCCGGAAGTTACTTTGAAGCACTGGAAGAAGCCGTATTTAATGGTGGTTCCTCCAATGAAATAACACTCCACTTCGCAGAAGAGAACCAGCTGGCTTCCTTATCAAGTGCAGAGCATTATTTTATGGAAGAAGTTCTTCAGGAAACACTGGCCCTTTATCAAGTTTCCGAGGTGAACTTTGAAGCAGGAGAAGAAGAGCTGCTGATCGGGCAGTTGGGTGAATCAGAAGTTGACCTGTCAACCCTGAACCGCGGTTATTATCCGCTTAGCAGTGGGGAGGGGCTGGTCAGCGCAGGAACCGCAGGGGAACCGATGACGAGTGGAACGGGTGATCCGCTCAACTTCGACGAAACGCTCACACAGATGGAAGAAGTCAGCGGGCAGGACTGGTATGAACCAGCGGTGCCTGATACGGTGGAAATTGAAGATGTAAGGTATGAAGGGAAGACTGCTTACGTTTTCTACAGCGCTGAAGAAGACTCCGATGAATCGTTTGAAACCTTCAAAGAAGCGGTGCAGCTGACAGCCAAGTACTTCACGCTCGACACAGTACAGCTCGTCAATGAAGAAGAAAAAGAAGTCACGCTGCTTCCAGTACAGCTTCCATAAAAAGACTGCGTCGGCCGTAACGGAAGACGCAGTCTTTTAATGCTCTGTTAAAGGTCCGGGTTGATAGAAGTGCGTTTCACGTGCCGGGGAGAAAGCTTTCGGCTTCCCTGACGTCCGGGGCGATCTTCGCGCTTTCTTTTCCGCGGTCATCTTGAAAAATCGCCTTGGCCCCGTTTCATCATAAGCAGGAGCTTCCCCTTATCAAGGAAGGAACTCGCAGCGGAAACCGTCGGACGCCAGTGGCAGCCGGAGATCTCTTACACGGCACGCGGGGTGGGAAGCGAAGTTTACTCCGGCCAACATCAAACTCCCTCGGTAAGATAGCTTTTTTAATAATGTCAGATTATTCATGGCGCAGTCTTCTGATGCGGTACTGAAGGCTCTGACGGCTGACTCCAAGTTCAGCAGCAGTACGGGTGATGTTTTGATTATTTCTCATGAGCATCGTTCCAATATACTCTTTTTCCACTTCCTCCAGATAAGTTTTTAATGGTTTTGGAGTAATAACTAAAGCTTCCGGTTCAGAAGCAGGAAGCGCCGGCGTTCCACCGGAAAATTTCGTCCGGATATGGAGTGGCAGGTGGCTGTACTCAATGACTTCGTCCCGGTAAATCAAGTTCATTGCCCCTTCGATTAAATGCTCCAGTTCCCGGACGTTACCGGGCCATTCGTAGGAAGAGAATATCGTTTCTACCTGCTCGGAAACCCCTGGAACTCCAAGCTGGAATCTTTCATTATACTTCTCAATAAAGTGCGAGGTGAGGATCGGAATGTCCTGCTTCCGCTGACGGAGCGGGGGGACGATAATAGAGACAACACTCAGTCTGTAGTACAGATCTTCCCGGAGGCGGTTTTCCTTAATTGCAGCTGCCGGATCTTCATTCATAACTGCAATAAGGCGGACATCTATCGGCCGGTCCTTGACGTCTCCGATCCGCCGGACGGATTTTTCCTGTATGACCCGGAGCAGTTTCGCCTGGAGGGGGGCACTCAAAGAATTGATTTCATCAAGAAGCAGTGTGCCGCCCTCTGCCTGCTCAAACAGGCCGGCATGATTCGATGCTCCGGTAAAGGCGCCTTTCACTGAACCAAAAAGAATACCTTCAATAAGTGATTCCGGAAGAGCTGCGCAGTTCTGACTGACAAACGGTCCCGGAGCCCGGACGCTCGCATTATGAATGCTCTGGGCGAACAGCTCTTTGCCGGTACCGGTCTCTCCATAAATCAGTACAGAGGACGACGTCCGGGCTGCTCTTTCTGCATGGTGGATAACTTCCCGAAGAACCGGGCTGTTTCCGATGATCTGGTCGAACGTGAAGCCTGCTGCCCTTTTTTCGCGGGCATTTTCCCTCGAAAGGCGTTCAAGTTTCGTAATGTCGCGGACGATCTCTACTGCACCGATACGCTTTCCTTCATATACTAATGGAAATGTATCGTTAATTGTCGTGATTTCCTGCCCTTTAAAATTAAAGTAAGTCTGCTTTGAATTTTTGTGAAATTTTCCGTGCCGGAGCGCCTGGATAAGACGGCTTTCTTCTTCGGACTGAAATAGGAATATATCCATAATGTTTTTACTGAGTACTTCCTCTTTGTTCATATCTTCAATCTCAGACATTTTTTGATTATAAAGTATAGAATGGCCTTCCATATCTATTACATGAATGCCTGCGTCTAAAGTATCGAGCAGCTTTTTATAAACTTCGGGCATAATTGGCAGCCTCATATTTCTCCTCCCGGCAGTATGTCTTCTTCTGCCATTGTAATAGGGTGGGGTCTCATGTGCAAAAAATATTGTCATTCTGGTGCAAAATCTTGAAACAGTGCTCAATAATTAAACACTCTTTTAGAAAAAAGTCTTCAGGAAAGCGCTCTCATATTTGGCATGGTTTTTGCAATATTACTGTGTCAGAGGAACTTCCTCCAGCCAGTTAGTTTCGTTTCAGGTTGAAAGGCGCGGAAAAAGGGAAGGGAAAAGTATGACTATTCAAAAAAATCACCTTCAAAAATACTCATCCCGAAGCAGTGAATTCTGCCGGAGCCTGTGACAGTTTTATTCCACGCTGACCAGCCTGCACATACTGAAGAAAATGAAAGGGGCGAAAGAAAATGATTACAAGAAACTTCTTTTTGTTTTTAGCAAAAAATGACTTTATTAAAGATAAAGCGACAAAATGGGGCCCGAAGTTTGGAGCAAAGTCAGTAATTGCCGGTGAATCACTGCAGGAAGCGATGGACACAGTCCGCAAATTGAACGAAAAGGGACTCAGTGCCACTGTCGATCATCTCGGAGAGTTTGTGTACGATAAAGAAGAGGCGATGGCAGCGGCGGAATACTGTATCCGTACGCTGGAAGCGATTGAAGAGGCGGGAGTGGATTGTAATTTGTCCCTGAAGCTGACCCAGCTCGGTCTGGATGTCGACAAGGAAGTTTGTTTAAACAATATGCGGACCATCCTGGCCAGAGCGAAGCAATACGATAATTTTGTACGGATTGACATGGAGGATTATTCACACCTGGAACCCACGCTGGATATTCTTATGGAACTCCGGAAAGAATATGATAATGTCGGAACAGCGATACAGGGGTATCTTTACCGGGCCGAGCAGGATGTTGATGCGCTGAAAGGTACTAATATCCGGCTGATCAAGGGAGCGTATAACGAACCACCGGAAGTGGCATACCAGGATGCAAAAGAAGTATATAACAACTACCTGAATATTATTAAGCGCCATATGCTGAACGGAAGCTACGCTGCTGTTGCCACTCACGACCATAATATCATTGCGGAAGTTAAAAAATTTGCGGAAGAGAACGGTATTGGGAAAGATAAGTTTGAATTTCAGATGCTCTATGGCTTTCGATCGGAAATGCAGGAAGAAATCGCCCGTGAAGGTTATAAAATGCGTGTATACACACCGTTTGGCAATGACTGGTACGGATTCTTCATGAGAAGGCTCGCAGAACGACCGCAGAACATTACATTTGCTTTCCGGGGGCTTCTTTC
>REBZ01000124.1 GCA_007692495.1 Alkalicoccus sp. | reverse complement strand
GGCGGAAGCAGGAAACCGTCTATCTATACATGAAAAACACTTTATCAACAGCCTGTAAGGGCTGCCATCAATAGTTCAGATGGCGGCCCTTTATTTATGGAGTCTGCTAAAAACTCTGTATTTTTGGGGAACATCCCTGCAGCAGATCAGTGGTCCTGATGAAAAAAATGAATATCAAAAGAGCCGGTTTATTAATGGTCACTTCGTTTTTATGCGAATATCTTTCAAAATAAAGAAAGTCGCTATCAGCATAATAAAAGCTGCACCGGTAATCAGGAGAAGAAGAATGCCTGCCGGAATATTAAGGGGTTGAAAGCCTGTCAAAAACGTCTCCGATGCCCATAAATAGTTTTCAGCAAATAAAAGCACTACCGCAAAAATCACAAATACGGCACCGATAACTCCACCGAACCGGTAAAAAGCTCCGGCAATAAGTAAGCCTATGATGTAATAAAACCAGATCGTCAAAGTGAATACAAAAAACCCGGTTACCCGTGCGGATTCTCCATCAAATGGAAAAGAAGCTGCTGCAACGGTCTGAAGATCAAAAATGGAAAGCAGAAAATAGCCTATTCCTGTCATGATATAAACCGCAGCTGCGAGCAGGGCGGAAACAACGAAGGAAACAGCTGCACTTCCTGTAACAAAAAGCTTTCTCGTCTGTCCATGCCTGACAAATAACTCCAGAAAAATAAATACAGTAAGAATACCGGTGAGGAGCATGTAAATCTTTGCAGGCTGATGAGAGGCTTCTATAAACGGGATGAGCATTAACTCTGCCTCGGGAAAAAGAAAGTAAAGCAGGTAATGGCCGGCCCGGAGAAAAAGCAGGATAAGCAATAGCCAGGACGCCCATTTTAACTGCTCTCTGAACATATTTTTAACGGCTCTATTTCTCCTCATGTTTATCCTCCTCCCTCGTCAGCTGCGTAAATATTTTTTGAAGGGAAAGAGACTGCACCTGAAGACCCTTTTCTTCAGCTTTTTTTATAAAATCATCGGTAATGGTCCCGTATACTTCCACAGTCATCGTACCGGCGCTCAGCTTTTCGCCGGCCGTAGGATAATCCTGTGTAAATGCTTCAACCTCTACAGCAGGCCCTGTAAGCAGAACCCCCTGGGATACGAGATGATGATAAGGTGTATTTAAAATAATCTCTCTATGATGAAGAATGACTACTTCATCATAGAGATGCTCTGTTTCGGAAATTAAATGGGAAGAGAGAATAAACAGACGCGGGTGATTCTTCTGCTCATTCAAAAGTTCCTCGTAAAAAAATTCCCGGGCCGGGGCATCCATATTAGGGAACACTTCATCAATTAAAGTGACAGGTGCCCTTGATGCAAGGCCGAGAGAAAGCTGCAGCGCTGCAGCCTTTCCCCGGGAATACTTCTTTACAGGCCTGGAGAGCTGCAGGTTCATCATCTCCGCCAGATGGAAAGCGTAATCCATATCGAAATGAGGGCGGAAGGCAGCAGCCTCTCTAATTTTTTTTTCGCCCGTCTGATAATCATCATGATAATCTTCCCAGTACACAAAATAAATGAGCGGCATCAGAGAAGCATTTTCAAAAAGAGGTTCATCTCCATACAGCACTTTACCGCGGGAAGGTTTTTGAAAGGAGGCCAGCAGCTCCATAATAGTAGTTTTACCCATACCATCGCGTCCGAGAAGCCCGTAAATACGAGGGGATTCAAATTGCAGTGTAATCTGCCGGAGGATTTCTTCTCTACCGTATTTTACGTCCACCTGATCTAGTTTTAAAGGTCTGCCCATACGTACTCCCTCCTTTATCTATCACTAATTTCAGTATAAAGGAGGCGTCGGAGAAAGCAAGAAATTGGAGGAACATGGAATAAAAAGGTTGTAACTGGGGATTGTCAGGGATTTTTTATAAAGCTGCCTTGAAAATAATGCAGATAAGTAAGGGCCGGCCGCCTTCGTTCTTCCTGTTTGGATAGGAGGCTGCATCAATGTCTCTGTTAAAGCTCCGTGCTGATAGAAGAGTGCCAGCGGCTCTTTGCACCTGCCGCAAAGGAAGCTGGAGATCTCCTCCACGGCAGAGCGGAAGCGAAGTTTCCTGCGGCCAGCACAAAACTTTAACACAGCTTTTTATAAAAGGCATTTTTTATGGAAAGTATCCCGGGAGCTGCGGGTAAGATATAATAGGGAGGAAGGAAAAGCGTTTTCGGAAACCCTTTTATGGGAAGGAATCCTAAAAAGACCTCCGGGCCATAAGGATACAAGCTACGAAGAATGAGGGGATGAAATTATGAGACCACTGCACGTTCATTCAGAGATTGGGGAACTGAAAACAGTTCTCCTTCACCGGCCGGGAAAAGAAATCGAAAATCTCACACCCGAAACGATGGAGCAGCTTTTATTTGATGATATACCTTACCTCCCTGCTATGCAGAAAGAGCATGATTATTTTGCAGAGGCGCTGCAGTCCCGGGGGGTTGAAACCCTTTACCTGGACAAACTCGCAGCAGAGGTTCTGAAAGAAAAAAACACAAAAAAAGCATTTATTCAAAAAGTGATGAAGGAATCAAACATGGAGGGAAATGGTTCATCTGAAGCGCTGGAAGAATACTTAATGGATATGTCCCCTGGCAGTTTAGTCGAAAAAATGATCGCCGGAGTACAAAAAGAGGAACTTCCGGAGAGTAGAAAAGAGCACTTGTATGAGCTTATGGACAGGCACTATCCTTTCTATCTAAACCCGATGCCGAACCTTTATTTTACGAGGGATCCGGCCGCGGTGATAGGGGAAGGCATTTCGATTAATCCAATGAGCCAGGAGGCGAGACGGAGGGAGTCGCTCTTTATTGAACACATTCTGGAGCATCATCCACGTTTCAGGGAGGAAAGTATTCCCCGCTGGATGCATCGGGATTATCCGTTTCCGATCGAAGGTGGAGACCAGCTGGTCCTCAGCCGGAGCGTTATTGCAGTAGGCGTCAGTGAAAGAACTTCTGCCCGGGCAGTAGAGCAGCTCGCGCACAATCTTTTTGCAGCAGGAAGTGCCGTTGAAAAAATCGTCGCAGTGGAAATCCCTAAAAAAAGATCTTCGATGCATCTTGATACGGTTTTTACAATGGTGGATAAAGATCAGTTTACGACTCATGCCCAGGTAGTGGATAAAGACGGAAGAATGAACATTTTTATTTTGGAGCGCGGAAGCCCCGTACGTATTTCCAAAAGAAGCAGTCTGAGAAAAACGTTGATGGAAGTGCTGAACCTGACGGAAATCAACTTGATTCCCTGCGGAGGAGAAGATAAAATAGCTTCGGCGAGAGAGCAGTGGAACGACGGATCCAATACACTTGCCCTGGCACCCGGAACTGTCGTAACTTACGAGCGGAATTATGTTTCAAATGACCTTTTACGCCAAAATGGGCTGGATGTTGTCGAAGTGCCGAGTTCCGAGCTTGTAAGAGGAAGGGGCGGTCCCCGCTGTATGAGTATGCCTCTTTACAGGGAATAGGCGTACCGAAGCTTATTCAGACAGAGAGACTCCTGAAGCAGACGAGGCGGAAATTTGTTTATTCGGGATGACTCCGAAAAGCGCTTCCCCCGGATTCGGAAGTTAAAAGCACAAAAATACCGTCCGGATACACCGGACGGTATTTTTTACGTGCATACGTTCATTGTAACTTTTTATTATTCTTTGACAGCATCTAAAGTCTGAATGAGCCCGTTTCCATACTGATGGGACGCACCAAGTTCCTGTGCGGTATCATTCAGCAGGCTGCGGAGTTCGCTGCTTCCCAGTTCAGGCTTGGCCTGAAGTACCTGTGCGGCAGCTCCTGCAACGTGAGGGGCTGCCATCGACGTGCCGTTAAACGCATCGTAGGTATCACCCGGTGTTGTACTTAGGACGTTCACTCCTGGAGCAGAAATTTCTACGGCCGGACCTGTACTGGAGAAAGAAGCGCGGTCGTTATTTTCGTCGACTGCAGCTACTGCCATGGCTGACTCGTAATTGGCAGGGTAGCCGACCGTATCGTTATTGCCGCCGCGGTTGCCGGAGTTGCCGGCTGCAGCAACAACAAGGCTTCCTTCTTCGTAGGCAAGATCGGTAAAGTCCTCAAGAATCGAAGAACCTGAGTCTCCTCCAAGACTCATATTGATAATGTCGATATCATTATCGATGGACCATTCGATCCCCTCAGCAATTCCGGCTAAGGAGCCGCTTCCTTCGTTGTTTAAAACTTTCACTGCATAAAGGTCCGCTTCCGGAGCTGCACCGATAACGCCAAGGTCGTTGTCCACAGCGCCGATCGTTCCTGCCACATGAGTGCCATGGCCGTTAGCATCGTAAAATGGATCAGCATTCTCTTCATCTGTAAAGACAGAGTATCCGTCGGCAAGGTTATCGACTAGATCTTCATGGGAGCCGTCAATCCCGGTATCCAGTACTGCCACGCTGACACCCTCTCCTGTATATCCTTCCTCCTGCGTTTCTATACTCTGGATTTGTGGTATTCCGTAAGGCACCGTCTGACCGTAGGCTTCCACTTCAGCGTTTTTATCGAGTGCTGCAATATGCGGATGATTGACAAGGCCCTGCACCTGACTTTCTGTCAGTTCTGCCAGATATACAGGAAGATGATTGTATTCATGAAGAATTTCTTCCTCTTCCACCCCGAAAGCCTGAAGCAGTCCTTTTTCTGCACTGCCTTCAAACTGAATCAAATACTCATCGGAGTCAGAAGTGTTTCCGTTACCGGGAGCAGCACCTGCTGTGAAAGGGACAGCGAATAGAGAGACTGCGAGAATACCTGCGGATAATTTCTTCAAAATAACATCTCCTTTTATGTATGTTTTTTTAAGGTGTTTACCATTCGTAAGGAAGATCGTGCTGAGTTTCAACGTTGTCGGCAATATCAGCGGAAACAGGCGTTCCGAAACTGATGATTGCAGAGAGAGCAATAAAAACAATGAATATTTTTTTCATGGTGCACCTCCTTTTCATAGTATAATTTTCCTAAGTCGTAACTGGGCAGGTGGTTATTTTGAATAAACAACAGCTTGGAAAAGAAATAGCAGCACTTCGAAAAAGAAAAAAGCTTTCCCAGGGACAGCTTGCTGAAGGAATATGCACGCAGCCGGCAGTATCCCAGATCGAAAAAGGGCTTGTTTATCCTAAAGTTGATACGCTGTATTATCTTGCGGCAAAGCTCGATACTTCATTCAGTCATTTTGTGAATCTTCTTATGGAAGAAAATCTTTCCTGGGAAGAAGAAGTTCAGCACCTGGAAAATTTAATTGCTGAACAGAAACATAAAGAGATTTGTTCATACGTACAAAAGCTGCGGGAAAAAAACGGACAGCTTGAAGAGTGGATAAGCACCTTCACCTCCTGGGCATTCAGCCTCAGCAAATATCACTGCGGGGATATTTCACTAAAGAGAACAATTCAGGAGCTGAAGCAGCTGTACAGCATGTCTGATTCAATTGTTCTCAAAAGTGGGAACCTTCATGTACGAATACTGAATTCGATTGCTTTTCTCCATGCACTGAACAAAGACTACTCCCAAAGCCTGTATTATTACGACAAAATCCTTGAGGACGGGGGGAGTGCGGGTGAGAAAAAGGGTGGGCACGAACGTACCATCTACCAGATCCGTGTTATGTATAATAAAGCAAAAACGCTTTACGACATGAAGGAAGCTGTAAAATCACTACAAGTAATTGAAGATGGGATACGTCTTTCTTTGCAGAATGAAAATATGTCGCTTCTTGGCCAGTTTTATTACTATAAGGGCCAGTGTTTTGAACATCTTAAGAGAGAACCGGAAGAAACAGCCGAATGCTATGAAAAAGCACTGTTTCTTTTCGAATTACTTAACAAAAAATTGTACAGCAGGCTCGTATGGGAACATAAAAGCCACTACATCACTTAAAAAATGAAATATTCTTAATATTGTAAGTATTATCGTAAGAGCTGGGTCATTAAAATACAATAGCTGGCGTAAAGGAAAATATAAGCATACTTATATTTTCACCTGACGCTGCAGGAATATGCATCCAGCCGACGGAACGGTTGTTGCGACATTAACAAGCTGAAATGAACTGTCCTGGAAAATGGAGCTACAGGTGCACGTAGAAAAGCCCTGCCGGAATAAAGTTTCTCCGGCAGGGTTTTTAAACAGCATTCATACGCGGTACCCTTGATGAAGCAGTTTTTTATAAGGCTCTGTTAAAGCTCCGGGTTGTTTTTAGGGTGCCTGCGGCTGTCCTTCTGTACAGGAGGATCTTCCTGCTTTCTTTTTCCGCAGGCGTCTCTACCCTGTCATCGGTTTTTCGGCCGGAAGAACAGATTCATTAAAAGGAGAAAGACTTCTTTTTGCATGAAGATAAAACGAAATGGAAACCGGCCGGTGGAAGAGGGAAGTCGGAAAATTTCGCAGGACAGTACGCCTGCCGGCAGAAGCGAAGTTTTTCTCCAGTGATCAACAGCTAAATTGCTTTTACAGAGACATGTATGCAGTTAAAAATGGCTGAATATATGTAACGAAGGCGGGGACACCCAGAGGATCAGCGCAGTTCGAGAATCCATTTTGGCGGACTGTTTTCCCGCCAAAATTAGTCGGGAACAAGCCCTCGGGCCCCGCCGAGAGTGAAGCAGCGTTATGTCCATCTCATAAACGAGCTATTTTCAAGGTAGCCTTATAAAAAGGAAGCCTCAGCTAGTATTTAAAATGGATTCGTGCCCCAGAGTGCAGCTGTTTTTACAAATGTCCGCTGCTCCAGTTTCAGCTGGGAAGTCATAAATTCAGCAAGGTCCTCCGGCTGTGTGAATTTATCCGGCTGCCGTTCCATTCCATCTCTCGTCATTTCTGTTTCTACAAGGCTTGGCGTCAGCACGCTGACGCGGATATTATGCTGCCGGACTTCCTGCATAAGGGATTCGCTCATTCCGATTACCGCAAATTTAGATGCACTGTAGGCACTGGATCCTTTTGTACCTTTTAAGCCGGACATGGAAGAAATATTAATAATATCACCTTTGTTTTTCTCAATCATGCCGGGAAGTGCAGCCTGGGTAATGTGAACGATCCCCATAACATTCGTCTGAAATACGCGCTGCCATTCTTCGGAAGGAATATCCATAAAATCGCCCCGTGTCCCGACTCCTGCGTTATTGATAACGATATCGAACGTCCCAAGTTCTTCTTCCAGCGATTTAACGGCAGAAGAGGCTTCTTCCTCGGAAGATACATCTGCAGCGACTGCGGCGAAAACGGCCTCTTTCTCTTCCAGCTCTCTCGTGATGCCTTCAAGACTTTTTTCGGAAGTAGCAGTAAGACCGAGATGTACCCCCTCGGCAGCAAGAGCAAGCGCGGTGGCCCGTCCAATTCCACGGCTGGCACCGGTTATAAGTGCTTTCTTTCCTGATAGATTCTGCATATTTCCCATCCTTTCTGATTTCTTTCTCCTTCTCCTATCTATTAACGAAATAATCCAATTAAAAACTTCTTTTAACACACATTCGCTTCATCCATAAGTTTTTCAAAAAAAGCGGGAAGGTTTGGAGGGGCAATACCTGCGTTTCCCCCTTCTGGAAGTGCCCGTCTGCAGCGGAGGTTTATAAACTGTTCTTCTTTTTTAGATGTTAAAAAACGCCGCAGTCAATAAAGAAGCTCGGCAGTGAGAAAAGGAGGGCATTAGCAGTTTATACTTTGTCAGCAGGCTCTGTTAAAGCTCCGGGCAATTACGTAAACTTGAGAAAAACAAGTTTTATATTTTAATAAACCTAAATTAAACCAATAGACTGTAACTATTAAAGTCCTTGCCCCCCGGAATTTTCAGCAGATAAACCAGCGGTACTAAATGAGCAGAAAAGCGTATTACCTTTCCTTACGTAAGAACCCCAGACTTTAACACGGCTTCTCAGTATAAATTCATACAAACCCCCACCCCTATGTTTAAATCCATAATAAGAAGGAAAAAGAAAGGATAGATATAAAATAAAAGGAGAGATGAATCATGTATTTAAAGTATTTTTACGATAAGCAGCTTGCCCAGGCTTCTTATATGGTGGGGTGTCAAAAAACAGGAGAAGCTGCTGTTATTGATCCGTCGCGGCAGGTTCAGGAATATCTGGACATTGCAGAGGAACAGGGTTTCAGAATAACTTCTGCTCTTGAAACGCATATTCATGCGGACTATGTATCAGGAAGCCGGGAGCTTCAGGACCGTACTGGAGCGGTTATTTATCATTCCGTTGAAGGAGCTGAAAACGGAGGGTATGAATTTCCTTCCGGGGTGAAAACGAAGGGTGTCAAAGAAGGCGACCGGATCGACGTCGGCAATACGTGGATGGAAGTTCTTTACACCCCGGGACATACCCCGGAACATATTGCTTTCCAGCTTACCGATGGAGCGAACCCGGATAAGCCGATCGGCATTTTCACTGGAGACTTTGTGTTTGTTGGAGATGTCGGCCGTCCGGATCTTCTTGAAAAATCAGCAGGAGTAAAAGATTCTGCTGAAACCGGGGCAAAGCAGATGTTTGCCTCTCTTGAAAAGTTTAAACAGAAAGACGACTATCTCCAGATCTGGCCGGGACACGGTGCAGGCAGCTCATGCGGCAAATCGCTCGGGGCAGTCCCTACTTCGACTGTCGGCTACGAGAAAATGTTCAATCCGGCGCTGCAGTACGACAAAGAAAAAGACTTTGTGGAATTCCTTCTGGACGGTCAGCCGGAACCGCCTTCCTATTTCGCACAAATGAAGGAAATTAACAAAGGAAAAGTACCGCTTTTATCAACGCTTGACACGCCAGTGCGCTATTCTTTGAAGCCGGAGCAGATAGAGGAGCTTGCTTCCCGGAAGAAGACGATGATTATAGACACGAGAGCGCCTGCTGTCTACGCCGGCGGAAGTGTGGAAGGAACACTGAACATCGCTTTAAGCGGACCGTTTCTTGAGTGGATGGGATGGCTTGCGGATTACGAAGCAGAGCTTTATTTTATTGCTGATGAAGCGCATCATGCAGAAATATTTGAAAACGTAACCCGGATCGGTCTGGACAATGTAAAAGGATTCCTCACACCGGATTCGCTGAAAGGAAGCTCCAGGCTGCGCAAATACGAGAATATTTCTGCAGAAGAACTGGACAGTGAAGAAGAGATTCAAATTGCCGATGTGCGGTTTGATGACGAATGGAATGAAAAGCATATCCCGGGAGCTGCTCACATTAAATTGAATGAGCTGGCCGAGCGGGCAGGGGAGGAACTTAAAAAAGACAAGCCTGTAGCGGTGCACTGTGAAACAGGAGTGCGCTCCGCTATTGGAGCAAGTATTCTTCTGAACGAAGGATTTGAGGTAAAAAACCTTCAGTACGGCTTTCAGGAGTGGAAGCAGGAAGAGAAAAAAGTGACCTCCTGAAATGAATAAACAGCGTTAAAAACACTTGCGTGAAAGAATTTATTATTCTGAGACATGCAAATAAACGTGGAAAGATGCAAAAAAGCAGGGAGCTCCCCGATGAAAGTGGGGCAGTTCCCTGCTTTTTTGGTGTTAAAATTGTTGGAGGATGGGGATGGGTTAATCTACTGTTTTTTCGTCATGAACCCCCATGAAAACAACAATATAACCACTGCGATGACAGCTTCTACTGAGAATTCTATGAAGGTACTCATAGGAGTTGATGTTTCAAATGAAAACACTTCTCTCATTAAGTTTCCAAAGCCGTGGTACAGGACGGCAATGACACCCAGTTTACCTGCCTGGTTATAAAGCCAGCCTAATATAACGGAGCCGGCAATGAGGGCTGCATGAAACATCCAGAATCCAAATGATTGAAACCCAATAGTGGATTGGTAAGTGCCTTCTATAAAGAAAAGCGGCAGATGCCAGAGTGACCAGAAAACTGAAATTACTAAACTGCTGTACAATATCGACATCCTTCGCTGCATAGCCGGCTGGGCATATCCTCTCCAGCCTGGTTCCTCGACCGCCCCCGCAAGAAAACCTATTATTAAAAATGCTCCAGGGGCACTGAAACGAGCCAGGTCAGCAGGGCTTTCTCCAGTTACCAAAGATCCAATAAGCAGTGGGGTTCCTGTAAGAATAAGTATAAGGCCAAGTAAATACACCCCCGTTCTTCCATAAACAAGGCGTATATCGAAGTTATTTTTAATAAAATCTTTCACATTCCCATCCCAAAATCCCAGTTTTACAAAAAGCAGCGAGATAATTAACGGTCCGAGAAAGCCGAGGGCTGTCAGTATCAAGTTGGGAAATTGAAGCCAGCTTTGTTCTGAAAAAGCGGCTGCAAACCAAAAAAACCATGTCCAAACCAACGTTGTGAGCAAAAATAAGAATGGCTTTTCCCTGTGTCTCATCATCAGCCCCTCCACGCTTTATTTCTGCGTTAATTATTTCGTTTCATTTTCTTTCCATATATTCTAATACACCGGCATTCGGAACCGTATATGAACGTTCTGGCTGAAAAACTGGATATTTAACCTTTACAATTACTATTTTAATTATTTTTACCAGCTTTACGTAGGGGCTTTGAACTTAATTATAGCTGATTTTTTTAGAGAAATGATGATAGAAGAGGCGGGCTTAGTAAGAACCTGAAGAAAAAGCTCGTCTCTCTTGAAACCTCCGTGGAAGATACGGCGTATATAATGTATACTGAGTAGGGAAATCAGAAATTGGGGGCAGAAGAATGGGCAAAAGATTAATGCTGTTTGTACTGACAAACATACTTGTAATAACTACTATCATTATCGTCTGGTCGATAATAACGCACTTTACAGACATCGGACAGGGAGGATTTGATACCGGAGAAGGAGCTCTCGGTATTGATATGGTGGCGCTCGGCGTCTTCAGTTTGATCGTCGGTTTTGCCGGTTCCTTTATATCACTTGCCATGTCACGCTGGATAGCCAAAAAGATGATGAAGGTCAAAGTACTGGATCCATCGGAAAACCTCACACGCCAGGAACAGCGGATTGTAGACAAAGTCCACCGCTTTTCACGGAGTGCAGGACTCATGCACATGCCGGAAGTAGGGATTTATCAGTCGAAGGAAGTCAACGCTTTTGCTACAGGACCTTCCAAGAAGCGTTCTCTTGTAGCCGTTTCCCAGGGGCTTCTCGACAGTATGGACGACGATGCAGTGGAAGGGGTTATCGCCCACGAGGTTGCACACGTGGCAAATGGGGACATGGTCACAATGACTCTGCTACAGGGAATCGTCAACACGTTCGTTGTGTTTTTCTCCCGGGTCGCAGCGATTATCGTTTCACGTCTCGTACGATCTGAACTGCAGTACGTAGTTCGTTTTGGAGCTATTATTATATTTCAGATTCTCTTTTCGATCCTCGGAAGCCTTGTCGTCATGGCGTTCTCACGCTACAGGGAATTCCATGCAGACCG
>REBZ01000041.1 GCA_007692495.1 Alkalicoccus sp. | reverse complement strand
GGAGCAGAAAAAGTAGTCGAACAGATCAAAAGACATCTGGAAAAAGGGCAGGGTCTTTATGCAGCCAGACTGGCCGTTCTGCTTATCGGAGAAGTAGTGGACAGTCTGCAGTTCATGGATGATTCCAGCGGCCACGCGGGAGAAATACTCTTCTACAGTATGGATACGCTTTTGGAAGTATCGAAAAAAATCGAAGAAGAGGACGCCGGTCAGCTTTTTAAGGAAATTTTAAAAGAAGCGGACCATCCACGTTATGAAGGCTGGAGCGATCCGCTTTACACGTTCTGGGAAGCTGCAGCCAGACTGACGATCCACAAACCTGAGCTGCGCCCGGAGCTGGAAGACTATCTTCATAAAGCGAGATTGACGTTGTCTGAAAACCTGAGCCAGGATTTTAACGTGAAGAAGCTGCTGGAAACGGAAAGTCTTTTGATTGAGCTTCACGACGGAAATGAAACGGCACTCGCTTTTAAAATGAAGTACCTGGAAGAAAACTCAACGTTTCTTTATGAAATAGTAGAAGAAATGATCGAGAAGGAGGACTGGAAAAGAGCACTGAATCTTGTGGAGAAATCCATGAAAAATACTTCCTACCCCGGAATCATTCATCAGTTGAAAAAATATAAAACGAAAATTTACCGGGGGCTCGGCGAAACAGAAAAAGAAAAACAGCTGCTGATCGAACTGCTCAAAAAAGAGTCGATGTTTTATGACGAAACATTTCACACTCAGCTGAAAGAGCTGTATTCCCCGGGAGCCTGGCCGGAAGCAAGAGACGCTCTCTTGAAAGAAGTGACGCCGTGTGATGCTGTCTACCTCACTGTATGCGAAGAAGAGCAGCTTCTGGACCGGCTGCTCGCCTGCTGTTTCGAGCAGCGGCATCTGATAGAAATATATTATCCGATTCTCCAAAAAGCATACCCGGAAAAAGCAAGAGAGGCGTACAAGGAATACATTATGAATATAGCAGTAAATGCCACGAACAGAAAAAAATATAAAAAGATCGGATACAAGCTGAGAGATTTTGCAGGAGCCGGGGGGCGCGAAGAAAGTCTGGAGCTTATCCGGGTACTTAAAGAACAGTATCCGAAAAGGACCGCCATGCTGGAGGAACTGGATAAAGCTGCAGAAAAAATATAGAAACAGGCTCACAAAAATAAGTAATTTTTTTCCTGACGGACCGCCGGGGATATTGTATAATGAGGTAAGAGGGGGTTCGCTTTTAAGAACTTATGAAGGTTTTTTTCGTCTACAGAGAACAGCTGTCAGCCGCGGATTAAACATGGAACCGGAATGGAGGAGAAAAGTATGTATGAACTGACAGAACGCTTTCCCCATGATATTTTCTATGAAGAAGCTGCCCCATTTTTATCCCTGTACCAGCCGACGGAGCGCGCGGGCAGGGAAAAGCAGCAGAATGAACTTGTTTTCCGGCACATGCTGAAGGATCTGGAGCAGGCGATTAAAGAAAAATATCCGGATAAAAACCCTGATGATTTACTAAAACCATTTCATGAACTTGCCGGTGACCGGGATTTCTGGAGGAAAGTACCAGAGGGAATCGCAGCATTTGCTGCAGGGGATCAGTGCGTTGTCTACCGGCTGGCAAGACCGGTGAAACAGGCAGCAACAGCCTCGGACCGGCCTTTTATCAGTCCGCTCATCCGCGTATTTCAGTCTGCAGACGACTATCAGCTGCTCGGACTTGATAAAAATTCCTTCTGCCTTTTTGAAGGCAACCGTTACGGATTGAAAAAAGTGGAACTTCCAAATGATATTCCGAAAACAAAAGAAGAAGTCATTGGGGATCAAAAAACAGAAGCCCACATTGTCCACGGATCAGTCGGCGGAGGAAGCACGGCCTATTTCGGACAGGGCGGCCGCAAAGATGAAGTGGATAAGGATACGGAAAAGTTTTTCCGCTATGTGGACCGGTTTATAACGGAAAATTATTCAAAAAAAACGCAGCTGCCTCTCATTCTTGCGGCAGTGAAGGAGCATCACGGCCACTTTCACAAATTAAGCGGAAATCCCCATTTGATGGATCATGGGGTGAAGAGCGCCTACAGTGCCCTCGAACCTGAAGAACTGACGAAGCGGGCGTGGGAGATAGTTGAGCCTGTGTATCTTGAAAAAACGAAAAAAGTCGTAGATACATTCGAAACGGCCCGAGCAAAAGAAAAAGGGTCCCAGCACCTGGAGGAAATTGCCTCTGCTCTCTTTGAAAACCGTCTTGCCCATTTAATTATCGAAGATGGGAAAGTAGTTCCCGGGCAGGTGGATGAAAGCACGGGAGAAGTAAATGGCGGCCGGGCAGAAGATCGTCAGGCTGGAGATATCTTAGGCGATCTGACAGAAATGGCCTTTAAGCGGAACGTACCGCTTGTTGTACTTCCGGAAGAAAGAATGCCTGTCGATACCGGGGCAGCCGGTGTCTTTCGGGGACAGGGATAACCAGCAATATAATAAATAATGTGAATAAACAAGGTTCAGGACCAAGTGTCCTGAACCTTGTTTTTTATGATATCGATTGAATGACGGAGTAAGACGGAAGGGAAGCTGCTTTTGAAGTATAAAAACGCCTCTTCTTCCGCTTTATTCGTTTTCCCAGCCGTCAGGTGCGATCGAAATAGGTGAGCATCATGCGAATAAGGGAATATTTGAGAGATAAACCTAACTTACCGAGGGAGTCTGGTGTTGGCCGGAAGAAACAGCCGAAGACACTCTTCTATCAATACAGAGCTTTGACATAAACATCTATGCAGGACTGCTGTGCTAAGAGGGATGAAAATAACTTTCTTTCCAGATGAAGCGTATTCTATTTTATAAGGTGCTTCTTCCTTAGCAGTATAGGAAGAGGAGAAAAGACTCCTTTCAGGAAGCCGGAGTGAACATGGGGCGACTCCAGAGCGATCCAGGCCGAGTTGAAGATCCATTCCGACCGACCAAAGGAGGACGGAATTAGCTGAGACCGGCCCGCTCGGAAAACGTCCCCATCTAAACGAAGTCAGGCGTTTATTGCTTATATACTTTATTTTAAGGAAGCTTTTTTTTAGATAACCTGAAGTAATTTCATAAGTACTCTTTTAAACAGACAAACGACCCCTAAATAAAAATCTGTACAATAGCATAGGCACCGAGCAGGATGCCAAGTCCTGCCGCTCCGTATAAGTAAAGCTTCTTCTCCGGGGCGTATCCGTTCTCTGCGTGCCGGTACGGAACAATCAGGCCGACGATCCAGAAGGCGGCAGCAGCGAAGGAAAGGAGAAGAAGGAAAAACAGTTCCATGAACAGTCACCATCCTTTCCATTCTTTACCTTATCCAGTGCCTGGTCAAACGCCTGACAGCGACTACGCCTCCAGACCTAACAGAAAATACGGCGGCGGCTCATTACGCAGAAACAAGCCGCGGCGTAGAATAAAGATATAGAAAAGCAGAGGAGGAAACGAAATGAAATTTCTATTATTTCTCGGTATCATCATCGCGGTCATCGTTGTACTTGCCAACCTCGGACCAATGATTCTGTTTGCAGTCGGCGCGTGGCTGCTGTATGTGATTTACAGACAGTTTGCCAAAGCAGAGTCCACCGCCGCAAAAGTCGGCTGGGTGATTGCCGGGCTGATAGTGCTCAGTATGACGATCTCGAACGTCACAGCCATTATCGGTGTGCTTGCCCTGTACTTTTTGTATGTACTGTACCGCAGCTGGCAGGATGACCAAACGAAAGGAGCAGAAATAACATGAACAACGTATGGGAACGAATGAAAGAAACGATGAAGCAGGACTGGGACAAACTGACCGGAGACAGCTCCGTATCAAAAGCCGTGGCGGATACGTTCACAGCTAAAAAAAGCAGAACGGAGAAACTGGAGAAAAAACTTCACGGTCAGAAGCAGCTGATTCAGACACTTGAAAAAGAAAAAGATGAAGTCGATGTCACACTTGCCTCCCGCCGCCGTCAGCTTCATCTTGCGAAAGAAGAAGGGGAGGACGTGCTTGCTTCATACGCTGAAAAAGAAATTGCAGCGTATGAAATGCGCGGCGAACGGCTGACGAAAATGATCAGGGACGCTGAAGAACAGCAGCGGGAACTGGAGGATGCCTTTCAGGAGCTGAAGCATGAGCTGCGTGATATGGAACTGGATCAGCTGGAAGCAGAGCGGAGGGAGGAAGCCGCCGCTCTCCGGAGAGAAATGAGTGCGATGAAAACCCGGCCGGAAGAAAAACCTCGAGAGCAGATACCGGAGGAAAAGGGGAATATGAACGACATGGAGCGTCAGCTGCTGCTGCTTGAAAAGCGCCATACCCCGAAAAAGGATCCAGCAGATTTCCTTGAAAAATAAAGTGAGTTTTTTGCCGCCAGAGAGCTGTTCTTCGGCGGCATATCTTACATATACCAGAAAAAGTGAACGTTCTTTCCACAGGGAAGAAATGGTACACTGAAAAAAACGAACGGGGGAGGGGAGGAAGAAATGATGCGGAATATACCAGCAAAGCGGCTCAATACCGTTATCTTTCTTACTTTCCTCTTTTTTGTACTGGAACTGCTCGGCCGCGGCGGTGAAATGCTTCCCGGCATTGTCATACTCGGGCTGATGGCCTATATCGGCTGGAAACAGTATGATACGACATTCGGAAAAATTATCTGCTGGATCGGGATCGTCGGCCTGCTTGCCCAGACGCTGAGCCTGTTTGCTTTCCAGTTTTTTGTCGTCGCTGTGCTTGTACTCCTTTTCCTCGAGTACCGGAAGCAGGACAAAGAAGAAGAGTGGATCCGTCCGGACGACCGGATGGCAGAGGAAAGCAGTCTCCAGAAAAAAGACACACTTTTTAAGCACCGGTTCGCCGGCCGTCAGGTCACACCGCAGGGACCTTACCAGTGGCGTGATATTCACGTTCAGTCAGGCTTCGGAAGTAAAACCATCGACTTAAGCAATACGGTCATTCACGATACGGCGGTTGTTTCGATTCGCCATCTTTTCGGAAAAATTACGGTTCTCGTCCCGTACGATCTGGAAGTGCAGTTTCATCACAGTACGTTTTACGGTACAGCATCGATCTTTGAGAAAAAAGAAAAATTAATGAATGAAACGATCAGCTACGAAACCGAGGGCTACGAAGCATCAAAAGCACGCGTCAAAATTATTACTTCCATGTTTTCCGGGGACGTGGAGGTGAAACGCGTATGACAGTACCAGGCAGAACGGCACTGTATGTAAGTCTTCTGACAGCATCCGGCGCAGCAGCTGCGCTCGTCCTGTTTCCACCGGCATGGCGCGCTGTACTGCTGGAGGAAAGCTTCTTCGGGGTGCCGTACGTACTGCTCGCCGCTGGAATTTTTATTTCCGTCATCCTGCTTTCCGGTCTGCTCATTCATTCCCAGTGGAAGCATTACCGCGCTTTTCTGGATGAAAAAACGGAGCAGGCACTGCAGATGCAGCTGGAACCGCCCTCTGACAGAGAGGAGGAATATATAAGAAAACTGTACGAACTGCAGGAAAAAACGATCCGGCAGACACAGCGGCTCCGGCAGATTACCACCGAAAAAGCAGCAGAACGGGAAAAAAGTCTTCACGAAGTCGTGCTTCAGGAACGGACGAGACTTGCGCGGGAACTGCACGACTCTGTCAGTCAGCAGCTGTTTGCAGCTTCCATGCTCACAGCAGCGATTAACGAAACGGAAACGGATAACCGGGCGAGGGAACAGTTTCAGCTCGTGGAAAAAATGATCAACCAGTCGCAGCTGGAAATGCGGGCGCTGCTTCTTCATCTTCGGCCTGCTGCTTTAAAAGGAAAGTCGCTCAAAGAAGGAATGGAGGAGCTGCTCGGCGAATTACAGCAGAAAGTACCGGTAAACGTCGAAAGCAGACTCGAGGAAGTGGAGCTGGATAAAGGAGTGGAGGATCATCTTTTCCGTATACTGCAGGAAGCTGTATCCAACAGTCTCCGCCACGCCGAAGCGGAAGAAATGAAAGTGGTGCTTCTCAGCCGGGACGGCAAAGTGATTCTGCAGGTGTCGGATAACGGCAGAGGATTTATTGTGGAAGAAGAAGCCCACGGATCCTATGGAATGACAACGATGAAAGAACGGGCGGAGGAAGTCGGCGGGACGTTTAAAATCGTCAGCGTTCCCGGCGAAGGAACACGGGTGGAAGTGCAGATTCCCGTGTAGCAGAGAGGGGGAAGACAGAAATGATCCGCGTAATTTTTGCAGATGATCATGAAATGGTTCGGATTGGGGTCGCGGCGTATTTAAAAGCCCAGCCGGATATCGACGTCGTGGCAGAGGCGGAAAATGGGGAAGAGGCAGTGCGTCTGGACAGGGAGCACGAACCGGACGTCGTGCTCATGGATCTTGTGATGGAGCCGATGGACGGCATCGAAGCGACGCGCCGGATCATGGAAGCCCGGCCGGCCGCACGGGTACTCATAATGACAAGCTTTCTCGACGACGAAAAAGTGTACCCGGCGCTCGAAGCCGGGGCGTTCAGCTATATGCTCAAAACGTCCAAAGCGGCGGATATTGCCCAGGCGGTGAGAGATACATACGCCGGCAAAACGGTCCTTGAGCCCGCTGTAGCAGAAAAAGTGATGCACCGCATGCGGCGTCCGAGGGAAGCCCCGGCACATGACTCTCTGACTGCGCGGGAGCTGGAGGTACTCCGGCTCATGGCAGAAGGGAAAGCGAATCAGGAAATTGCAGACGAGCTTTTTATTGCGTTAAAAACAGTAAAGGTGCACGTGAGCAGTATTTTGATGAAACTGGACGTGCATGACCGGACCCAGGCTGTGATTTACGCGCTGAAGCAGAAATTATTTTAAGCCATCTGCTCCGCCACGTAACCGATAAATACATCCGCAATATCAATGGAGCTGTTCATATACAGACTCCGGCATCCGACGGCATCCTCTATTTCGTTGAAAAGGAGGGTGCCGTCTTCGTGAATTAAAAAGTCGATTCCGGCAAAGTCAAGGGGGAGAGCAGAAGTGATCCGTTCCACAACGCCCCTTTCCGTATCCGTCAGTTCATACAGGGAGGCGGTGCCTCCGATAGAAATATTCGCTTTGAAATTCGTTTCGGATTGACGGAGGACGCTGCCGACGATCCGTCCGCCGACAATGTACACCCGGAGGTCTTTACCGCGCTGACCGCCGACCGGCTGCATGAGCAGTTCTTCTTTCAGGGCAGGACCGATCTGCTGCGGGCGGGAGATCCACTCCACACCGGTGCCGCCGCGCCCACGAGGATCTTTCAGAATAAACGGATAAACCGGCACGATATCCTGCAGGTTTTTGCGGTGGACAGCTGTGCTCGGCAGCATCGGGACACCGATACTGCTCATGAGCGCGTGGCTCAGACGCTTATCATTGGCCGTACGGCTGACGCGCGACGGGTTGAACACCCGGATGCCGTGCATTTCTGCCGCTTCATTCAGCCACGGCGTAGAGGAGCGGACGATCAGAAAATCCGGTTTCGTTCTTCCGGTAAACATCGGGCCGTCTCCGGAAAGATTGACGGCGAGCGTTTCGTACGTAACAACATCGAGCTGCATACCGCGGCGGAAGCCGGCTTCCTGAAGCCAGGCAATGAAGGTTTTGTTTCTTTTTCTGTCTTCTTCTTTATAAATCAGCCATCCTTTCATACCCTGCCTCCTTCGCTGATCATATGCCTGATCATGGTGTCTTCCACGTGGATACCGGTGCATTCAATAATGCTTCGGACGTGGGGGTTGGAATTAATTTCGCAGACGATCGGTGCTCCTTCATTCAAAAACAAGTCGACCCCGGCAAAATCGGCTCCGACGGCCCGGGCGGCCTGAACAGCCGTTTCTTTCTGCTCCCGGGTCGGCTCATAGGGCACGGTCCGGCCTCCGACGGTGACGTTGGCGCGGAAATCATACTCCGATGTACGCTTCATCGATGCCGCTACCTTTCCTCCGATCACATTCAGCCGGACGTCCCGGCCGAAACTGTCGATTACTGCTTCCTGGTACAGGTGGGGGACACCCTGAAGCCGCGCGGCGGTATCGTAAAGCGCCTCTTTTGTGTCCACCCAGTAGACCTGTTCGCCGAAAGAACCGAAAGCTTCTTTAACAACCATCGGAAGACCGAGTGCTTTTTCCACCCGGTCAATGTAGCTGATATCTTTTCTGCCGACATTAGGGTATGCCATCGGGGCAAGAATCGTCGCCGGCTGTCTGACTCCGAAAGCAGCAAAAGCCCGGTGCATGAGCCGTTTATCATCGCATACAGCGACCGCTTCTGCACTGTTGAACAGGCGGAAGCCATTTTTTTCGAGCGTGTCGGCAAGCAGAATATCCTTGTCGGCAAAATGAATGAAATCCGGTGCGGGAAGATGATCCGGCAGAATAAGCGGGGAATCCATCCCGACGGCTGCAAGCAGCTGATCATTGGCGACGGGATGCATTTCCACTCCGTGCCGTGCCGCTGCACCGGTCATCAGCTGCTGGTAGTCCTTAAATTTTTCAGTGTAAAGCCCGCCGTTGTAGACGAGCCAGGAAACGCGACTGGTCATGTGAAGACTCCCTTATGTATAATATACAGATACTATGATTTTTTCATTGTTCGTACAGAAAATCAATCCAGCAAAGGGAGGTCTTTTGAATGAGGACATCGGATAAGGTATTTGAAGCAAGGGCAGAGACCGGAATTATGTATTCGCTCGACCGCATGGAAGCGCTGATGGAGGCACTCGGAGAGCCTCAGAACCGCTGTCCGGTCATTCACGTCGCCGGAACGAACGGCAAAGGAACGGTCGTCACGTTTATCGACCGGCTTATCCATGAAGAAGGTAAAAAAACAGCGGCGTTTATGACCCCGTCACCGGGGGAGCGTCATGAACAGCTGACAAGCGGCGGAAAACCGGTTTCCTCCGGGTTGTTTGAGGAGGCCGTAAACCTTGTGCTTCCTGCAGTGGAACAAGTGGAAAAGGCACGCGGCGAAACGATCAGCTCATTTGAACTGCTTACAGCGGTTGTTTTTACGGCGGCCGCAGAACTTATAAAGCCGGACGTACTGATTGTAGAGGCCGGAATGGGAGGGCGCCTCGATGCAACAAACATCGTCCGGAAGCCGGAAGTGACGATAATAACCTCTGTCGGAACGGATCATGCCGAATTTCTCGGACATACACGGAAAGCTGTCGCCCGGGAAAAAGCGGGTATTATGCGCCACGGAGTTCCGTGCATCTCCGCGTGTGATGAAGAAGCGGACGAATGGCTTCGGCAGGAAGCGGAACGGAGGGGAGCGTTATGGCGGCCGATTCCGGATGACTGGACGTTTACGGAGCCGGATCTTTTTACGTGCCGGGGTGAAACAGCCTGGCTTCCTATTCCCGGAAAACATCAGGCACGCAATGCCCGGGCCGCGCTTGCAGCTTCTGAAATCTTCGTAAAGCCGAAACTTTCCTCTCTGGAAAAAGCAGAGCAGCCCGGACGGTGGGAAGCTTTCGGGCCGGGAATTATTCTCGATACAGCGCATAATAAAGAAGCTGTGGAAGCTCTGTGCGACACGGCTGCCAGATATCCGCGCGTATCATTCCTTACCGCTGTCATGAGGGATAAACCGGTTCATCAAATGGTGGAAACGATGCAGCAGCTCGGGGAAGTAACGGCCTCCGGCATGCCGAATGAGCGGGGCATGACGCAGGAAGAATGGGAAAAAGAATTCCCCGGTCTGCCCTTTACCGGAGACCCGCACGCCTGGCTCCGGGAAAAGCAGCGCAAGCTGAAGTATCAGGAACTCGTCATCGTCACCGGATCGCATGCGTTTATCCGCTTTATTAAGAACCCGGAATAATTCTTTTCTTCCGCTGGCCGCTGAGCTAAAATGAAAGCTGTGTGGAAGTTCACTTTTATTTGTCAGGCTCTTTTAAAGCTCCGTGTTGTTTTTGAAAGTCACCTGTGGCTCTTTTCACCTGCCGCGGAGAAAGCATGCGGCTGTCCTTTTGTCCGGGAGGATCTTCACGCTTTCTTTTTCTACAGCCATAAACAGCGAACTTTAACATAGTGATTTGTTAAAGGAAACTCCGCTTCAGCCGCATAGCCTCCCTATGGAACCGGGGGCTGACGTTCTGATGGCAAGGCTTTATTTTCAAGGCCGCTCAATTTTTAATGGCAGTCTGGAGAGGGGGATGCCCCCTCAATAATAACAAAACGAAAGGCGGTGATAAGTTGATCTATATTCTTATTACAGCAGCGTTTCTGCTGCTGCTCGGTATTATGCTGCTTGTACCATCTGTATTTAATTATAAATTAACGATCCTTCTTGTGACAATTTCCTACGTGTATGCACTTATCGGTGTTTTTTCCTTTACGTATCTTCACTGGGCGGCTGCAGTTCTTTTCCTGCTCACCCTCGCGCTCGTGACGGCCTGGATTACCGCAGGGAGACTGCCGGAAGGGGAAGATGCAGAGCAGATACTTAAAGGAACAGAGTCGAAAGGATAGGAGGATACAGGTTTGACAAAAAATCAATGGTTTGCAGCGTCGTTTCTCGTCCTAGCCGGCAGTATGGCTTTTATGCTCGTTTTTGCCTACACAGGACTGCTGATGTATCAAATTTCTTTCCAGCAGGATCAGTTTGCGGACGGAACGCACATCGCCGGCGTGGATGTGTCGGATAAAAACCGGGTGGAGGCTGTTAACACGCTGAACGAAAGCGTGGAAAGCTGGGAAAAGAAAACAGAATATAAATTGACGTGGTCGGATGAGACGGTGGAACTCCCGGCAGAAGCGGTACAGATTCTCGTGGAACCGACGGTGGATCAGACGCTCGGAAATCCGGATCTTACAGAAGCAGATCTGCTCGTTTCAGTAGATGATACAGAGCTCCAGGAGGCTGTCCAGCAGTTTTCATTCCACGAGGAAGGCGACGATTCAATCGACTTTGACGAACTGGCGTCAGCTATCGAAGAACTGACCGGTAAACTGCCGGAGGACGGTATTGAAAAAGAAATAAGCCCGTACTTAACATCAGCGTAGAGAAGGGTTTTATATGGATAATTGTTCCATTATGTTTCCGGTAGTGTATAATAGGAAATAAATGTAACACAGCTTCAGCAGTGCCGTTAACAAAGCCTGCAGCAAAATAAGCCGTGAAGGGCAGTTTGGAGCCGGAAGTGTGGATGTGATCTCGTATGTATACTTTTTTACGGCCGGGCTTATACTCGGCTCCTTTTATAACGTGGCGGGGATGCGTCTTCCCGCGGGGAAATCCGTCATTTTCCCCCGCTCCCACTGTCCACGGTGCGGACATGTACTCAGCGCCGGGGAACTGATCCCGGTGTTTTCCTATGTTTTACTTAAGGGAAAGTGTTTTTCCTGCAGTGCAAAAATTTCTCCGGTATATCCGCTGTTTGAATTAACGACCGGGCTTCTGTTTGCCGTAA
>REBZ01000042.1 GCA_007692495.1 Alkalicoccus sp. | reverse complement strand
GGAGTCGCCCCTGTGGCTGCAGCAGAGAAATAGGAAGAAGTTTTTTACCATAGTAAATCTCCTTATTGAAGCCGATTTCTTTGATAAAGAATTGGCTTTCTCTCCGTAACGGCGGAGACGCCGGGGGGATGAAGCGCAGTCATAAGATCCTTTTCTATGGCGCAGGCCAAACAGCTGAAGACCAGCCCTACGGCAGGCTTCCGCCGGTAAGAGAAGGAGTCTATACACTGATTGGAATAAATATGCTAAAACGATAACTTAATCAACAAGCTGAAAGGGCTGCCATCTGAACTATTGATGGCAGCCCTTACTTAATTTACTTTCGTTCATGCACATTCTTTATTTCTTTTAGTACAAAGGAGATCGCCTCTGTCTTAAAAACATCTGGAGCAGATTCTCCAGTCGGATTGGACCACTTGTAGTGTCCATGTTCTTTCTCATGTACGAATTCCAGTTTTTCAAGATCCTGAGCCAGTGTTTCTGGAATGTCCCTTTTTCCGAAATGCTTTTGATAGAAAGGGGCTGTAAATACATAAATTTCAACATCATCCGGGCTTGAGGCTATAATAAACAAATCCCGGCTGCTCCGGATAATCCACTGACCTTTGGAGAATATACCAACCCCGGAATTTTCGAGCGCTGAGATCCCGTCCAGATTAATACCGTAAATATGATTAATATTTCTCCGGACCTCCCATCCCGTCATTTGAAATCCAGAAGACTTAAGCACCCGGTCGAGCAGCTCATTTTTACTCATCCCCATAATTTTTTTGTCTTTCTCGTGACTATAAACTGGAAGACCCAGGGACATTCTTACCGGCTCCATAATTTCCATTCCATAAGTGGAAAGCGAGTTTCCATAATTCATTTTTGAAACGTAGTTTACGTCAATCCGATAGATTCGTTCGACCGCCTGCCGTACCTCTTGTCCAGTCAGCCTCTTTCCCCTTCCCTGAAAGTACTTATCCATTATTTCCTTCAGTGGCATTGCAGAAATGGAAGAATCCAATTCAGGAGAACCGTCTGACTTCTCTATACTTTTTTTAACGGCTCTGATTACTTTTTTATCGAATTTCTTTCTTCTGAATTTTTTGGAGGGTGAAAACCTGTCAGGCTCTTCCCTGGGCGTTTCTCTTGACTGTCTTCTTCGTATCGGCAGAAGAATTAAAAAAGCGATAAAAAGAAACATGAAGAAAGCAATTACTCGTTTCCGCATTTCATTCTCTCCTCTACCTGCCTGAGGCAGTTACCAGTTATATTTTGTATTCTATTTATATTTTACATATAAATCGGAAAATCCCCATGTATTAATGAAACTCCCTCAAAATTTTGTCGGGCTTTTTACATTACTACACCCCTTTTTTTGCTCATTTAAACCCCCGCTGTTCATCATTTAATAATAAGATTGTTTTTCCTGTATGCTATCCTGTGTATTCGTCTTCTTCTTTGGGTATGGACGGCCGCTTTTTCTCAATTGTTTTCTTAATATAACTATATGCAAACTTTCTATTTAATTCTTAATACCTATGATACGCTATTTCCCGCAAAAATTAATAGGTTTTTAGATCTAATAAACTTGATTTTTGTAGTCTTTCCTCCTAATTAATTTTAATTTTGTTTATTTACTAGTTGTAAGGGTACAAGCCACAATAGGTGAATGAACCTTTTATGGAAAAATAAGGAAAGGTGTGATGTTTTTCTTCGCCGACGAGTTAAGTAAATAGGTGATACATTCGTTTATTTCATGAAAATTCGATTTAAATTTTCAAGGAGGATTACAAAATGGTCAAAGATATTTATCCATCACGAGTAAACAGCAAGCCCGAAATTATGGAACGTAAGGATCCAGTTGTCCACGACAGCCAAGCAGCAGAAAACGGCCCTCTTTCCAAAGAGCAGGTTAATTTTTACGAAGAGAACGGCTACATTATGCTCGAGAAATTTTTTGATAATGAAGATTTGGAACTCCTGAAGGATGAACTTCAGTCAACGATGAAGGCTCACGAGGACAAAGAAGGTCCCGACGTCATTAAAGAGCCGAACAGCAACGAAATCCGCTCTATATTCGAGGTCCATAAAGACGGTGACTTTTTTGAAAGGCTTTCCAGAAACGAGCGCCTTGTAAAAGTAGTGGAGCAGATTCTTGGCAGCAAAGTTTATATTAACCAGTCGCGTATTAATTTTAAGCCTGGATTTAAAGGAAAGGAATTCTACTGGCACTCAGACTTTGAAACGTGGCACGTGGAGGACGGCATGCCCCGCATGAGAGCATTAAGCTGCTCCATTGTTCTTACAGATAACTACGAATACAATGGTCCGCTTATGCTCGTTCCCGGTTCCCAGAACTGGTACGTATCCACAGCAGGTGAAACACCGGAAGACAACTACAAGTCCTCCCTTCAGAAGCAGGAAGTCGGCGTCCCGGATGAAGGAAGCATGGAGTGGCTCGTAGAACAGGCAGGCGGACGTATCGACCGCGCTACCGGCCCGGCAGGTTCTGTTCTTTTGTTTGACTGCAACACAATGCACGGGTCTGCCGGTAATATATCTCCTTATCCGCGCAGCAACGTATTTTTCGTATACAACTCGATTGAAAACAAGCTGGTAGAACCGTTCAGTGATAAAGCTCCTCGGCCTGAATTCCTGGCAAACCGGGAAAATATCCAGCCGATTACACCGGTGGCTGAATTAAAGCCCACTGCTGAGAAAAAGTAACTCTCGATAAAAAGTGCATGGAGCATGACTCCATACAAGCGAAACCCTGCCGAACCTATGTCCGGCAGGGTTTTTAATTGGCTGCCTTGAAAATAAAATATGGATGGGAGAAACATCCATCTTCGTTTCCAAGGGGAGGCTTTCCGGGCGGGCCGGCTTCAGCTGATTCCGTCCTCTTTCGTCGGTCGGAGTGGGACTCGGCCTTCATCGCTCCGGAGTCCCCCTTGACTCCTGCAGCTTCCGGAAAAAATACGAAGGTATTTCTTTGAAGCTGGATGTTTAAAATCCAACGATATAGAAGGTTATTTTCATGCCTCATGGTACAAAAACTTTTCATGCGTGTCTCTGTTAAAACTCCGGGTTGTTATTGGAGCCACTCCGGTTTTTTATACAGCATAAAAAAGCTGCCCCATCTGCTGGAGCAGCTTCCTGATTCACTAAAATTTTCGGCCTGACTAATTTTTACTTTCCTCTTTTTCTTACTTCCGTGATCTGCTCTCCGCCAAGACCATAGCTGTCGGTATCAATTTCATCGATAATCACTACCGTGGAAGCCCTGTTTTTTCCGAGGCTTGTTTCGAGAAGGGAAGTTACCCCATCGATAAGCTCTGCCTTTTTTTCCTTGGAGAGTCCTCCGTCTTCTTTCGTTACTTTAATATTAACGTACGGCACGTGTTTTCACCTCCTTCTGTTTGGAAGCCAGCCGCTGCAGCTGGTACAGTCCAGCTCCTATAAATACGGCTGCCAGAAGAAAAACAACGGCAAAAGGAGCAAAGATAAGAAGCGCTGCTGCCGCAACCGGCCCGAGGAGCTGTCCGATACCATAGAGGCCGGTAAGGTTGCCTATAGCTCTCTGGCTCTGTCTCGGAAAAGATTGATCTGCAAATGAAAGGGTCATCATCGTAATGCCCATGAACGTCCCGCCAAAACAGAAAGCACTCACAAGAATCCAGATCTCCTGCGATGTAAACACCGGTATTAAAAGTCCTGCCAGCTGTACTATGTACGCTGCACGCAGTGACGTTAAAAGTGATGTTATTTTCCCGATCCATGCCCAGAAAAAAGCGGAAGGCAGAGCTCCAAGTCCTGCAGCTGCCCATACATATGGTGAAGACCATCCCATGTCTGTGGTGGAAACTACCATCGAAATAATAAAAGTCGCAAAAATAATGTAACCGAATCCCTGACAGAAATAAGAGATATAAAGCCTCTGCAGCTGCTGCTTTTCGTGTCTCGTCATCCGTCTGATCCGGCCTTCCTGCTTTTCTTTACCTGTGTACTGCGGACGGAACCCGAGCAGAATTAAAATAAAAAACAGGGCGCTTACTACACCAAGAATAATCCAGGCATATTCCCATCCCCCGAAGAGAGCAAGTACAGGTGGAAGAAACATACCGGAAAGAAAAATACCAAAACCTACTCCTCCGTATAAAAACGCAGCGTAGTAAGGACTTGAGCTCTTTCTCCGCACCTGTGCCAGTACGAGACTGGAAACAAGTACGAAGGCTATCCCCCCTGCCGCCCCGGATACAAACCGCAGGCCGAACCACCAGGGTTGAGAATATGTAAAGCCCATGGCTGCTGTCGTAACAATGCTGATTAATATCATTACGTGCAGCAGCAGAACGCTTTTGTTCATTTTCGCTGCTGCGAATGCCCCTGCAAGATAACCGGCGTAATTGGCAGAAGCCAGAAGCCCTGCCTGAAATGTTGTCAGGTGGGATTCCTCCATATAAGGCAGGATCGGTGTATAGGCAAATCTTCCGATCCCCATCACTACAGCCAGGGCTAGAAACCCTGTAAAAGTAAGGACCAGAAGCATCTTTCGTTCGTGCATGCCTCTCCCTCCCCTCATTAAAGTTTACAAGCTTTATTTTATCATTTTACCAGTCCCGCTGAAATGAAAGGAAGAAGAGGAGCCCTGTGCTGCTGTTTTTACATGATTTTTCTTTATTACAGGCTCTGTTAAAGCTCCATATTGACAGAAGGGTGCCTGCGGCTCTTTTTTCTTCGCTTGCCGCGGAGTGCAGGCTCTCCCGCAGACTCCTCTACGGCAGGATTGAAGCGGATTTTGCTGCATTTATCAACCCCGGACTTTAACAGAGACCCTCCTGCACAATAATTGCACCATGCTGCCTTCTATATCAGTAGATTTAAACAGACGGCTTCTTCATACGAAGGAGGAAAGACCTTCGTAATTTACCGGAAGCTGCAGGAGACATGGGGGAGACCCCGGAGCGATCAAGGACGAGCCCGGACTCCATCCTCAGCTGAGGCCGGCCCGGAAAGCCCCCCGTGGAGGACGTTACCCTTATCTAAGTTTTATTTTCAAGACAGCTTTATTATCAAGGTCTGATGGAGTGGTCCATACCTGCTTTATTCGCAGCTTTTTATGAGTTCATCAACAAGATGTCCTACATAGGCAGCTGCTTCTCTGATCGGCTCATCCGTCGACATATCCACTCCTGCTGTCTGCATAAGTTCAAGCGGCGTTTTTGTTCCTCCATCTTTTAAAGCCTGTATCCACCGGTCCACAGCCGGTTGTCCTTCTTCAATTATTTTTCCTGCAGCTGCCGTAGAAGCTGTTAATCCTGCTGAGTAAGTGTAAGGGTAAAGGCCCATATAGTAATGCGGCTGACGCATCCAGGTCAGTCCCGCTCCGTCATCAATCTCCACGTCCTCCCCCCAGAAATCTTGAAGTACTTTCTGTTTTTCCTCTGTTAAAAGCTCTGCTGTTACTGGGATATCCTGATCAGCCGCTTCGTAGATCCGGCGCTGAAGCTCACCTTCCAGAATGTGCGTTACAAAATTGTGGTAATAAGTGCCGAGGGACTGAAGAATAACCCACCGGTGCATCCGCTCGTCTTCTGAATTCTGCAGAATGTGACGACTCAGAAGCATCTCGTTCATCGTCGAAGGTGCTTCAATAAAATAAAGGGATGCCCGCGTACTGGAGATGCGCTGACACTGTCCTGCCAATCGGAAATGGCCTGCATGACCGAGTTCGTGGGCCAGCGTAAACGCATTTCTCATCGCGTCACTCCAGGTCATTAAAATATAAGGGTGCACCCCATAAGGACTGGCACAAAATGCTCCAGATCTTTTACCCACATTATCCGCCCGGTCAACCCAGCGGTTCTCCAGGCCGTCTTTCATAACTTCCATATACTCGGGTCCCATTACCTTCAGCGCTTCGAGGATCATCTCTCCGGCTTCCTCATAGGTAGTCCCGGGATCAAATTCCGGATCAAGCGGAGCTTTTAAATCGCTGAAAGTCATTTTATCCAGTCCGAGCATTCTTTTTTTCAGCGCAGCAAACCGCCTCATATGTGGTGCAATTGTTTCCTGAATTGTATCCAGCTGACGGTGGTACATTTCAGGCGTTACCTGCTGCTCATCGAGAAGCATAGTGGTGACAGAGCTGTACCCTCTCAGACGGGATTCGATGACCTGTTTGCGGATTTCCACTGACAGCGCCGCAGCATATGTATTTTTGTACTGCTGCAGAACCCCTGTGAAAGTTTCATAAGCTTTTCTTCTTAATTCTGTATCCGGGGACGTTTCATAGTTGGAAAAATTATTGAAAGTCAGATCGTGTTCTTTTCCGTCACTCGTTTGAAAAGCCGGAAACCGCATGTCCGAAGTTCTGCTTCTTTCAAAGATCATATAAGGTGCTTTATGTACTTCTCCGAAAGCTGCCAGCACCTCTTCTGTTTCAGAAGACAGTCTATGGGGTTTCTTTTCAAGAATCCTCATTAAAATTCTGCGGAAATCTTCCAGCCCCGGCTCTTCTCTGATAAACAACTCAATTCTTTCTGCCGGCATTTCCATAATCTCCGATGGAATAAACGCTGTCCCTTTTTCCACCCGGGCTCCGAGCCCCGCTGCCCGGGCACTGTCTTTCTGATTATCCGGATTCGTACCATCAGCCGTTTCCTTAAGGTTGGCAAAGGAAGCGAATCTCATGACCGCTTCCTGCAGACGGTCCCGTGCTTCCAGGCTCTGCAGCAGTGCGGAGGCACTTTCAGCCACTTTTCCTTTCCATGCTGCAATTTCTTCCAATTTGTGCTCTATCTCTTTTTCTGCCTGTGTCCAGCTTTCTCTTGAATCAAACAGGTCTTCCAGATTCCAGGTTTCTTCTGCTGGTATATCTTTACGTATACGTGTTTTCAATGATGTATCCACCCTTCCGAAATTTTATGAATATTTAGATTTACGAATCAACTTTCATTATAGCCGACTTGCTCCTGTATGAAAATATACTTTTGTTACAGTTATATAACCTTTCTGCTCGTTAAACACGAACAGATTCCCTTCCTGAAGAGTTATAGGAACGCAAATCATATCCAAGGATTTTTACGTTTCTTTGCAGGCGTATAACATTGTAATAATAGTTGTATGACAATCCCCACATTTCAGTACACAGCAGTTATGATAAAGAAAGCAAAGATAAAGAAAGGAGGAGCAGATCTGCATGAAAATCATCTTTATCAGTTTTCTTTTTATGATAGTCTGCACGTTTGGGTGCGGCTCGGAAAATATTTATGATTCACTGCCGGAACTTGCTGATTCAGAGGATCTGCATGCCGTCGTGTTTATTGAAGATATTGATGACGAAGCAAATCATGCTTATTTTGATGCTCTTCTTGCTATAAATGCTCCTGCCTCGATGGAAACACACGTTATGCCGGCAGGTGAAAACGATGCAGCCGCCGATCACTTTCAAGTGGAATCTTATCCAAGTCTTGTTCTTATAGAAAAAGAGGACGTGCGTTTGAAAATAGAGGGGAGTAATCCTTTCGAATTTATTCAGCAGAAACTTTACTCTGAGGTGAATAAGTTTACTAGTGAAAGGGAAGAAATTCTTCCGAAACGAAGCGAAGAAACGTAAGATCCATAAAAGGCTGTCACCGGTGTATACGGTAGACAGCCTTTTTCTTTTCAATTTTCGTCCTGGTGTTTTACTCGGATGAAATATGGTCAACAGCTGTCGTATCCAGCTCGACTTCTTCATACCCTTCTTCATACCGGTACATATACGAAAGTACATCGTCAACGTACCAGTCTGCCCGGTTGTAGGAATACACCGCATCTTCAATACGTCCCTCTGAAGCTCCGGATCGGGCGAGATAATGCGCGGCGCTGTATACAGCATCTTCGATATCGTAGGGATCGGCTTCGCCGCTGCCGCTTCCATCCACCCCGTATCCTCCGTATTCTGTGATAGCTTCCGGATCGGTTTTTTCTTCTTCAGAAATTTCTCCCTTTCCCTGCCCTTCGCAGCTCGGATGGTTCCATCCTGTCCAAGTACACGGCATAAATTGAAGGTGGCCTTCTGCGCCTACTGGACTGACAAGGGTGTCCATCGTGGAAAATACCGTTTCCACCCGGTGGACAGCTGCAAGCAGTTTCCACGGGACGTTATACTCCTCCGCTGCCTCCTGATAAACCGGTATAAATCTGGAAGGAATTTCGTCTTCTCCAACTTCCCGGCTTGAACTGATCGAAGAATCATCTCCTGTAAAAGGCCCGTCAGAATAATAGGAGATCAATAAATACAAGCCCAGCAATAACAGAACAGTCGTGCTGATCAAAACAGCTGCCCTGGAGGCCGTGTTTGTTTTCTTTTTCATGAGGTTTCCCCGTTTCCTGTCTGTTAATGCTTTATGCAGTCATCCCTCTTTAAACGCGAGAACGGTGCTTCCCTGCTCCATAGTCCAGCATCAGCGTTTAAACATATATCCTGAACCGGAGCCTGGAATAGATTTCTGCTAATAAAAATTACTGCCTTTTATTTTACTTCTACCACGAGTTTTCCGATCATCCGGCCTTCCTCAAGTATCCGGTGGGCCTCCCGCATGTTTTTTCCATGCAGTCCGCTGAGTTTTTTAGTCACTGTTGTTTTCAGAGTGCCGTTATCAAACATTTGAGAAGCCTCCTGCAGAAGTTCATGCTGCCTGATCATATCTTCTGTTTCGTAAACAGGTCTCGTAAACATAAATTCCCATAGAAAAGAAACACTTTTATTCTTTATTAGATTCATGTTCAAATCTTTTTTCGCTTCGACGATCGTACATATTTTACCCTGTGGTTTAATGACATCACTCATACTTTCCCAGTGGGTTTCTGTCGCATTCATGCAGAATATATAATCTACTTCCTGAAATTCATGCTTTTCGAGCTGCTCCCGGAAGTCTTCATAATGGTTGATTACATAATCTGCTCCATGACTGCGCGTCCATTCCTCCGTTTCCTTCCGGGAAGCTGTACCGATTACTGTAAGACCTGCTTCGGCAGCCAGCTGAACAGCTACAGACCCGACGCCCCCGGCAGCGCCGATCATCAAAATACTCCGGCCTTTGTTTGCGTCTTTATCCCTTGGAATATTCATCCGTTCAAATAAAGCTTCCCAGGCTGTTATTGTTGTGAGCGGAATGGAAGCAGCATCCGAAAAACTCAGTGCGGCAGGCTTCCTGCCGACAATCCGCTCATCTACCAGCTGGTATTCACTGTTGCTTCCCGGGCGGTTTACGGCTCCCGCGTAATAAACTTCATCCCCCGGCTGAAACATCGTTACTCCGTCTCCGGTTTCCCGGACGATGCCGGCAGCATCCCATCCTAAAATTTTCGGCTCGTTTTCCTGCCCTTCTTTAGGAGCCCGTATTTTTGTATCTACAGGGTTTACGGAAACTGCTTTTATTTCTACGAGAAGATCTCTTCCTGAAGCGGAAGGCTTCTCCACTTCCACGTCCTGAAGACTTTTCGGGTGATCGATTGGAAGATACTCGTACAATCCTACTGCTTTCATTGTTTCGGCCATTTTATCTCTCCTTTACTGCAATAATTAATAATGTCTGCTGGCATTAACATATCTTTTATTAAGCTTAGTGCGCTTTTGGTACCGTGTTAAAATCTTCTCTTGTATGGAGAACTTTACTCAGAGACTGGGGGAGTGGCCCTCTAAAAAAATTATATCATTTTTTGCAGGCCGTTTTTTAATACAGCTCAAAAGCGCCGCAACGATAATCGTTGCGGCGCCCCGGCGGAAAATAAAAAATCCCGCTGTTCCGGCAGAACTCCCTACAGTTTGTCTTTAAATTCACCCTTCTTCTTTTGGAAGTCACTTTTTATTTTATCCTGTTTTCCTTGCTGTTCCTTTTCTTTATCTCCTGCAGCGTTTCCGTACTGTTCCTTAGCCTCTCCTTTTACTTTGCTTACTTTACTTTTTACTTTGTCGCTCATACCGTTATTTTCACCCATGTTTTCACCTCATTTGAATTATTTGTTACGAAAAGTTTTCCCGTTTTTCATGTTTATAAACTTTTTCGGCTTAAAACAGCTGTGGAATAGAAATGATCAAAGTTCTTACACCGAGATAGGCGGTCAGAACAACAATAATAAATCCAAAAATTGTCAGCCAGAGCGGGTGGTTGTAGCTTCCTACAATTTTTCGGTTGTGTGCTGCCAGAAGAATGGACCCGAGTGTAAGAGGAAGAATCAGCCCGTTAAAGGCTCCAGCCAGAACAAGCAGCGTGACCGGCTCACCTATAACAGTAAAAATACTAGTAGAAAAAATGATAAAACCGATTACCCAGTAATTCCGGAATGTGTCGATGGACGAGTGAAAAGAAGCAAGAAAAGTCACTGACGTATAAGCCGCACCAATAACTGAGGTAACACCTGCCGCCCAGAGGATGAGTCCGAACATGCGGAAGCCGATTTCACCGGCAGCAATCTGGAAAGCCGAAGCCGTGGGATTTTCCGGATCTAAAGAAGATCCTGCTGCCACTACTCCGAGAATAGCGAGAAACAACAGATATCTCATTACGGAAGCAGTTATTATGCCACCGACTGCCGTATTTGTTACATATTTAAGATTTTCTTTTCCCGTTATTCCTGCATCCAGGAGCCGGTGCCCCCCTGCAAAGGTAATATAGCCTCCGACTGTCCCCCCAACAATTGTTATGATTGCCAGAATATCAAGCTCAAGAGGCGCCACTGTCCGGAGCGCGGCCTCCTGATAGGGCGGCTGGCTGACAACCATTACATATCCCGTCAGCAGAATCATCAATGCTCCGAGGTACCTTACTACTTTATCCATTGCCATGTTTGCCTGTCTGAAAAGAAAGATGGTGATACAAACAGCACTTGTCATTACAGCCCCAGTCACCGGATGAAAACCAAAGAGAGCATTAACCCCCAGTCCTCCTCCGGCCACATTTCCTATATTGAAAGCCAGCCCTCCGAGTACTACGAAAAAAGCTACAAGGTATCCCAGGCCAGGAAGAACATCATTGGCTATATCCTGCCCTCTTTTTTCTGCGACAGCTATGATCCTCCATATATTCACCTGTGCTCCAATATCCAAAATAATCGAAGCCAGAATGACAAAAGCAAAACTTGCCAGAAGCTGTTCTGTAAATACAGCCGTCTGTGTTAAAAAGCCGGGACCTACTGCCGAAGTAGCCATAAGAAAGGCAGCTCCGGCTAAAGCACTCAGTCTTTCTTTAGGTGTCATTCCTTCTTTTGTTAATTCCTGATTTTTCACTTTTTCCTCCCATCCGGTTCAAAGATCCCCTTTTATATTGTTCAGTTTCTTTAATTCCGCTGCTCATACAGAAAAATCACTTTTAATCAAAACTGTATACAAGGCTTTGTTACAGGGCAGACCAGCAAAATATAATAAAGGGCCGGCCCAATAAATTGAGCACGGCCCTTTATTTAAATCTTAGTTTATTCTTCTTCTTCAATACCAGCAAGAATGTCAGATGAAAATTCTGCCATCCACGTGTCATCTTCTGAAAGGGATACTTCGGAATCTTCGTAGGAAG
>REBZ01000046.1 GCA_007692495.1 Alkalicoccus sp. | reverse complement strand
GTTTTTCATAATAGAAAACTTCTTCTTCTTTCCCTGCTGCAGCAGGGGCGACTCCTGGGCGATGAAGGACGAGGCGAAGATCCGTTTAGGAAGAAATTAGCTGAGGCCGGCCCGCCCGGAAGGCGCAAGCAGGAAACCGTCTATCTATACATAAAAAACACTTTATCAACAGCCTGAAATAAATCCGCTTGAACAGCGGGTTCATTTTTATTCATTCTCAAGAACCGGCCGCTGCCTTTTCTGTGATGCCTGCTCGTAAGCATACGCAAAAGAAATCAGTTTGGATTCCTCCCACGCCTTTGCAGTAAAGGTTATCCCGACAGGCCGTCCTTCTGAAGTGTATCCGGCCGGCACAGTGATAGAAGGGTATCCCGCTTTGGCAGGCATAGCCGCTCCCCGGTTATTTTCAGACAGGAGAACATCCAGCTCGTATTTCTCCATAATATGATCCATCCCTTCTTCTTTGGAAAGCCGGAGATCTTTCTGCCGGTCCTCTAAATAGTCGGGGGCCAGAGGATCGTTACCCATTGAATCAGATAGTTCCAGAAGCGTCTGCCCGAAAGGCATTCTCTTCCGGGCATCTTGTTTGTTAAACAGCAGAAGCTCTTTCAAGGAGGAAACCGGAACGGCATCCGGAGTTCCGGACAGGTAGTTGTTGAGGGCATGCTTAAATTCATGCGGCAGTACTTTGGACTGGAATGGACTTTCATTTATTTTAACTTCCTTCACATCCGCTCCTAGAGTCCTGATCAGCTCCACCGCTTCCTCGATGCACCGCCGCTCCCCGCTCCCGGCCTCACTTAATAAAGACTTATCCATGCCGATTTTCGCTCCCTTGAGACCGTCTTTCTCCAGAAAAGAACTATAATTTTTCTTTTTTTCATCTGCCCGGGCTGTGGCCTCATCTTCTGCATCAGTACCGGCGAGAACTTCCAGAAGCAGCGCTGCATCTGCTGTATTTTCAGCTATCGGTCCTGCAGTATCCTGACTGCCGGAGAGCGGAATAATGCCTCTTCGGCTGATCAGTCCGGTTGTCGGCTTGATACCCACAACTGAACAGGCACTGGCAGGGCTGAGAATGGATCCGGAAGTTTCCGTACCGAGAGCAGCAGGGGCGTACCCTGCTGCCACAGCAGCTGCAGAGCCGGAACTGGAACCCCCGACGCTCCCTGCCTCAAACTTTTCGGGTCCATAGGGATGTTTTACCTGGCCGTGAAGCGCACTAAAACCGCTCGGAGCACCTTCTGTCATAAAAAAGGCCCACTCGCTCATTGCTGCTTTACCGAGAATAACGGCGCCCCCTCTGCGCAGTTTTTCTGCAGCCGCAGCGTCTCTTTCCGCAGTATTATCTTTTAGAGCGATACTTCCGGCTGTAACCGGCATCCCATCCCCTGTTTCGATATTGTCTTTTAAAAGCACAGGAATACCGCACAGCGGTCCTTCCTTCCCTTCTTTTCTCAGCTGATCCTGGATTTCTGCCTCCGTTTCTGCTTCCGGATTAATAAACGCGGCCGCATGCAGAGCAGGACCCTTTTTGTCGAGGTTTTCGATGCGGCTGATAAGATTTTTCACGAGAGAAACAGCTGTGATCTCTCCTTTCTCCAATGCGTTCTGTATACCTTGAATTCCTGTTCCCGGAAGTTCGTAGTTCATCTGCCTGTCTCCTTACTGTATGTTTTTACATCGAAAAAAATTACGAAAGCAGAAAATTATTATCCTGCTGCATATAAATCCTAATGGAGATTTCCATAAAAGACTGCCTGCACAGGCTTTTAATAAAGTATTTCTTATGTATATACAGGGGGGACCATTAGGGAGGGAGAACGGCTTCGCACGGACCAACCCCCGTCAGACAAAAAACGGTCTGACAGGGGTTTAAAAGCTCAGTCCGGCTCCACTCGTACTTCTCAGGCTGTCTCTATGCCCCTTTTGAGACAGCCTCGTTTTCACTTGAATATTAAACGCTGCATTTTATTCGGGACGGTCCAGTTCAAACACTTTGCCGAGCCGGGCGTATTTTTTCCCTCCGAGACGGCTTACCGGTTTCATCTTTTCCGTCTGTATTATTCCGTCTTTAATAAGGTTATCCTCAATGGAATAGCTGAGAATTCTGCCAATGATCAGATCAGTGGAAGATTCTTCCCCGTCAAAAACTTGATGATGTTCCAGCCGGCATTCAAGCCTTACTGTACTTTCTTTTATGGAAGGGACGGCTACGGCACTGCTTACTACAGGAGTAAGACCGGCCTTATCCACTTCACTTTGTTCCGGCGGCAGACCGGCAGAAGTCTCATTCACTTCCTTTACGTTATCCTCATCCGTGACGTGAACAACAAATTCTTTCGTTTCCAGAATATTCACCGCCGTATCCTTCTGTTTTCCGTTCTTCCTGCCTACCGCAACAGAAATGAGCGGCGGATCAGCAGAAACAATGTTGAAATAGCTGAAAGGGGCCGCATTCAGAATGCCTCCCGCCGAGAGCGACGAAATAAAGGCGATAGGTCTAGGGGTGACAATCGACGTCAGCATTCTGTAATTTTCTTTTTTTGACAGCTCACCGGCATTAATTACAGTCATATCGATGGTTCTCCTTTCCACCTGTCATAAAATTCTTTCGCTTTATTAATTTCCTCCTTCGTCAGCTGGTGTCCCTTGTCCGCCCAGTAGAGCTCCACCTCGGCACCTGCCTCTTTAAGAAGACTGTGCAGTTCCTCCGTTTCTTCCGGTTTGCAGATAGGGTCGTTGGATCCCGCTCCAATAAAGACCGGCAGATTCCCCATCTCCGGGAGCTTTATGCCGCGTCGTGGAACCATCGGATGAAACAAGTACACCTGTTTCAACGGATTATCGAAATGAAAAAGAAGACTGGCAGCAATGTTTGCACCATTGGAATATCCTACGGCTGTCAGCCGGTTGCGTTCAAAATTGTATTTTTCTGCTGCCTCATCAAGAAAATCATGAAGCTCCTGCGTCCTGTAAACAAGGTCCTCTTCATCAAAAACCCCTTCTTCAAGACGACGGAAAAAACGATTCATGCCGTTTTCGTCTACATTACCGCGCACACTTAGTACGGAAGCTCCGGGATCAATCATTTCCGCCAGCGGCAGTAAATCTTCCTCGTCTCCGCCTGTCCCGTGCAGAAGCAGGAGCACCTCGCTGTTTTCGTCGTTTCCCTGACGGTAAAGATGTTTCATAGACAATCATCCTCCTAATTTTCACTATCAAAAAGTAAGCTGTGTATTCTATCCCCATTTTCCGCCCGGGTGCAAACATCTTATTTCCGGCAGAAAAGTTGTGCAGGAATCTGATCCCCTGCTATGATTAATACCACGAAAAGAAAACGCTTACAAGGAGGAATAAAAAATGGCAGGAGCAAAAGAAACAGTTATGGTGAACGAGTTTGTCGACGGTATTATTGACCCGGAGAAAAAAATGCTCGGTCCGGTACGGGACGGCGGTCATATTGTCGCGAATACATCTCCCGGCTGCTGGGGCCCGATGATCACCCCCGCTTTAAAAGGAGGACATGAAGTAACGACTCCGGTTTATGTGGAAGGTGCGGAAGTTGGAGATACTATTGCTGTCCGCGTGAAGTCAATCCGGGTCACCTCCATGGTCACTGCTTCCGGCAATGACGCTCCTATGGAAGGCCGCTTCCTTGGTGATCCATTTGTTGCTGTTAAATGTCCTCAGTGCGGAACTCTTCACCCGGAAACAGTTATTAAAGGCACCGGCAAAACAGCGATCCGCTGCTCGAAATGCGGTGCGGACGTCACCCCTTTTGAATTTACCAATGCCTACACGATGGCTTTTGATGACGAAAAACAGGTCGGAATTACACTGGATCAGGAGGCCGCGCTGCAGACAGCGGAAAATGGTCATTATTATATGGCTACTCCCGAAAATTCCATTCAGAATCCGATCGTCACGTTTGCACCCCACGACATTGTCGGGATGACTGCCCGGCTCCGTCCGTTTCTCGGCCAGCTTGGGACTACCCCGTCGATTGCTTTTCCGGATTCACACAATGCCGGAGATTTCGGATCTTTCCTCGTCGGGGCTCCCCACGAATATGCTTTGACGGAGGAAGAGCTGCAGGAGCGTACGGATGGGCATATGGATATTAACCGGGCCCGGGAAGGAGCAATAGTCCTCTGCCCTGTAAAAGTGCCCGGGGGCGGGGTGTACCTCGGGGATATGCACGCGATGCAGGGTGATGGGGAAATCGCCGGCCACACGACGGATGTTTCCGGTATTGTCACTCTGCAGGTCAGCGTCATTAAAGGACTGAAAATGGACGGACCGATTCTTCTGCCGACTCCGGACGACCTTCCTTTTCTTGCAAAGCCTCTGACTAAAGCAGAGCGGAAGCAGGCGAAAAAAACAGCTGAAAAATGGCACATCCATTCGCTGGAGGATTCTCTTCCGCTTTCCTTCGTAGGAACGGGTAAAACATTGAATGAAGCAACAACCAACGGCATGGAAAGAGCGTCCGCACTGCTGGAGATTTCCGTTCCCGAGGTAATGAACCGGGCTACTGTCACAGGTTCAATTGAAATCGGAAGGCATCCGGGTGTTGTCACTGTAACCTTCCTCGTCCCGAAACATCATCTGGAAAAACTTCAGCTGCTTGAACTGGCCGCCGAACAATATCCTCCGGAAGAATAGCATCTTTTCTCACATTGTCACTGCCTTGTCTGTCGTGTAAACTGAGAACAGATATTCTCAAATAAAGATTGGTGGCAGATGATGTTAGCAGCAGCGCAGGAAAAACTAAAACAGCACTACGGACACGATTCGTTCCGGCCTGGTCAGAGCCATGTTCTGGAACGGGTGTTTTCGAAAAAAAATTGTATGGGCATGATGCCAACAGGCGGCGGGAAGTCGGTATGCTACCAGATCCCGTCGCTTCTTCTGCCCGGAATCACCGTTGTTGTGTCTCCCCTGATTTCCCTGATGAAAGATCAGGTCGATGAGCTGAAAGAAGCAGGGATCGATGCGACCTTTATCAACAGCAGTCTTTCCGCAGAGGAAACGACCGCCCGGATGGACGAAATTAAGATGGGTCTCCAGAAGCTTGTTTACGTAGCACCGGAAAGGCTTGAAGCTCCGAGCTTTCTGCGCATGCTGCAGCGGCTCCCGGTTTCACTTCTGGCAGTTGACGAAGCCCACTGCCTCTCCCAGTGGGGCCATGATTTCCGGCCGAGCTATATGCGTATTCCCGAACTCATATCCTCTCTTCCGGAAAAGCCGGTTGTACTTGCCCTGACGGCCACTGCTACACCGGAAGTTTCAAAAGACATCTGCCGCTCCCTCAATATATTTGAAGAAAACGTCGTAAAAACCGGATTTGCCCGGGAAAATCTTTCTTTCCATGTAGTAAAAGGGGCAGACCGGGACCGTTACGTGACGGACTATATTGAAAGAAATCCGGAAGCTTCAGGTATCATATACTGCGCCACCCGCAAAGAAGTGGAACGCCAGTACGAAATTCTCCGAAAAAAAGGAGCTTCCTGCGGCAGATACCATGGAGGAATGTCTCCGGATGAGCGCCGGACGATGCAGGAACAGTTCGTGTATGACGAAACAAAAGTTATGGTGGCTACCAACGCATTCGGGATGGGAATTAACAAATCCAACGTCCGCTTTGTTTTTCACCGTAACATGCCGAGAAACATCGAAAGCTACTATCAGGAAGCCGGCCGTGCCGGACGGGACGGTGGTGACAGCGACTGTGTCCTGCTTTTTTCACCGCAGGATGTACAGATACAGCAGTTCCTGATTGAACAGTCGCAGATGAGTGAAGAACGAAAACAGCAGGAATTCGATAAACTGCAGACGATGACCCATTACTGCCATACAGAAACATGTCTTCAAAAGTATATGCTCGCTTATTTCGGCGATACCCAGTCCGGTGACTGCGGCCGCTGTTCGGAGTGTGTCGACAGCCGGGAACTGGAAGACATCACAAAAGAAGCACAGATGGTCTTTTCCTGTGTTAAAAGAATGGGAGAACGTTTTGGGAAAACGATGACGGCCCAGGTGCTGACCGGCTCAATGAATAAAAAGATGAAGGAACTGAAGTTTCACCAGCTGTCCACTTTCGGGCTCCTGAAAAAAAGGACGCAGAAAGACGTGGCCCAGTTGATCGATTTTCTGGCTGCTTCCGATTATCTCCGGCTCAGCGGAGGCAATTATCCGGTGCTGCAGCTTACCGAAAAAGTTCTTCCGGTACTGAAGGGCGATGCGCTCGTAACGAGGAAAACGGTAAGCCGTCCGGAAAAAGTTTCTGCAGACCACCCACTTTTCCCGGTGCTGCGGGAACTGCGCACCTCCCTGGCCAGAGAACACGCCGTAGCGCCGTATATGGTATTTTCTGACCAGACTCTTCATGATATGTGCCGCAGGCTTCCGGACAACGAAGCAGAAATGCTTGCAGTCCGGGGTGTCGGCCAGAATAAAATGGAAACTTACGGCCGTCTCTTTCTTCAGGCGGTGCAGCGGTACAAAACCGAGCAGCAGCCGGAAACGGGGGGCAGCACCTCATCTGAAACAAAAAGTTACGAAACGACCGCCTCTTTGTTTCAGGAGGGCTTTACCGTCGATGATATTTGCGGAAAGCGGGGTCTTAAGGAAACAACTGTTAAAAATCATCTGTTTGAAGCTCTTGAGGACGGTATGGAGCTTGATCTCGCTCCACTTGTTCAGCCGGATCATAAATCAGAAGTTATTGAAGCAATCGATCGTATCGGGCTGGAAAACGGTTTTAAACCTGTGAAGGAAGCTGTTTCGGAAGAAGTGGATTACTTTACGATAAAACTCGTTGCAGCCGAATATGTATAGCCTTCCCCTGCCGCTGGAAAAGTGCAGGCAGCAGCTGTTTAACCGGCAGATAAATTCATAAACACAGGCAGGCCCCCGGAACGTCACGAGACGTCCCGGGGCCTGCTGCTTTTTTACGGTTGAAAAAGTCCTTTCTCTTGATTTCCGATAAATGGGCAGCCGGTTCCTGACGTCCTGTTTCTGTAAAAGAAATTCGGGGTTTTGATCGTGTTGTCATATGTCTCATGAAAAATGTGTACCGAAGCCGGTGAAACAGGGGGAATCAGCCACGTCCAGTCACCGGTCACTTTTCTTCCCTGCTGATTCTCCTTTCCGCAGAAAAGGCGGAACTGTTCAGCCGCGGTGTGATGGTCGACAATCCCCGCCCCTGCCTCCTGAAAAGAGTAAAGGACAGCCCTGTTCAGTTCAACGAGAGCCCGGTCTTTCCAGAGGCTCGATATCTTTGCAGTATTCATGCCCAATATTTCCGCCGTCTGTTTTAACCTGTCGTAGCGGAACGAGTCGGCAAAGTTCCGTGCAGCAATCTCTGTCCCCATGTACCAGCCGTTAAAAGGTGCCGCTCCGTAAATTATTCCTCCGATGTTCATTTCCATATCGCTGATTGCCGGCACTGTGTACCACTTCAGCCCGAGCTTTCGGAACGCTTCTTCTTCCGGATGTACTATATCAATTTCCTGGACGTCCTGTTTTTGATCAAGGTCGAATACATGAATATCTTCCCCTTCCTGAATTAGAAGCGGCAGAAGATCAAAGTCTCCTCCATTCCCCTTCCATCCGAAAGATTCAGCAAGTCGCGTTGTTTCCAGTGAATGAGGATCGCCTCTTCCCGTTTCGTAGCCTGCGTATCGTATAAGCTGATGGTTATGAAAGAACAGCGGGTCCGTCCCATCCGGTTTCCGCTGGGGGAAAACCGTCACTGCCGGACGGATCTTCCCTTCTCCTGCTGCAAACCTCAGATGCCTGCGCGCTGCCTCTGCTGCTTTTTCTGCTGAATATATGTGTCTCGCGTCGAATACATGAAGATTCTCCCAGAACAGCCTCCCAATGCATTTATTGGAGTTGCGCCAGGCAAGTTTCGCTCCATACGAAAGCTCTTCGTACGTGTGAGTATATGTTCCTGAGACATGTATTTCTTCTTCTATTTCCCGCATTCTCCCGACGGCTTCTTCCGGTCTTCCCTTTTCCCGGTACAACTGATGAATAAAAGCTTCTGCCTGCTGCTGTAGTATTCCCATATAATCCTCCCTTACTATCGTCCTTCCCTTTAAATATGATAGTATAGAAGAAAGCAGAAACAGGGCAAGTTTTCCTGCTTCTGTTCACAAATTTATCATGTTTTACTGACCACTAGGGGTGCTTAATGCTGAGACAGACGGAAGTCTGATCCCTTTGAACCTGATCCGGGTGATACCGGCGTAGGAAAGTGGGACGATCAGGCAGTCCGTCCCATTTTTGGTACGGATTGTTTTTTTATGCCGCTAAAAAGGGTAGAGAAAGGTATTCACGCTGATGATTCACTATATTCACGGTCATAAAGACGTCCGATGTTAATTAAGGAAAAGGATGATGCCCCATGCTTTCTGCAGCTGAACTCAGAAACAGAATACGCAAGAACTCCCCATTAATTCATAACATTACTAATGTAGTAGTAACTAACTTTACGGCCAACGGGCTCTACGCTCTCGGAGCAAGTCCCGTCATGGCCTACGCTATGGAAGAAGTCCGGGATATGGCAGGTGCGGCCAGCGCTCTGGTGCTGAACATCGGCACGCTTTCTCCCGAAACAAATGATGCCATGCTTGCTGCCGGCAGACGCGCCAATGAAGAAGGAGTACCTGTTCTGCTCGATCCTGTCGGAGCCGGGGCCACCCCTTTCCGTACCCGTTCCGCCCACATGCTCCTTCAGGAACTGGACATTACTGTTCTACGCGGCAATGCAGGTGAAATCGCCAACCTTTCGTCCGATCCCGTAGCTATGCGGGGTGTTGACTCCAAAGCCACATTGGCAAATGCACGGGAAACTGCTGAAACTACAGCAAGAGAATTTAATACGATCGTCTGTATGACAGGCCGGCAGGACATTATTACGGACGGTACAACCACTTATATTACTTCCAACGGCAGTGAAATGCAGACAAAAATCACCGGTGCCGGCTGTCTTCTTACGGCAGTAACCGGAGCTTTTGTCAGTGAGGGAGACAACCCGCTGGAATCGGCGGCCGCAGCCTCAGCCTTCTACGGAGTGTGTGCGGAAGCCGCTGCTGAAAGGCAGTCCTACCCCGGCCCGGGTCATTTTCAGGTTCATTTTCTCGACATGCTTGATCAGGTGAGTGACGAACAGCTCGAAGAAGCCATCCAACTTACAAAAGAGGAGAGTGCCCTATGAGTTATGTTAAAGCATTGACAATCGCAGGTTCTGACAGCGGCGGAGGGGCCGGAATTCAGGCAGACCTGAAAACATTTCAGGAGCTTGATGTATATGGAACAAGTGCCATTACAGCTCTGACTGCCCAGAATACACTCGGTGTACAGGGTATCTATCCAGCCTCACCCGAAGCGCTTAAAGCCCAGATCAGCTCTGTTTTATCCGATATCGGAGCGGATGCCGTCAAAACAGGGATGCTCTTCGATGAAGAGAGGATCAAAATTGTTGCTGATTTTGCTTCAAAAGAAGATTTCCCTCCCCTCATCGTGGATCCGGTAATGATTGCTACTTCCGGTGATGTCCTGCTTGAAAAAAAAGCTGAAAAAGCAATGATTAAAAAGCTTTTTCCCCACGCAGCACTCATTACTCCGAATATTCCGGAGGCGGAGGCGCTGACAGGAAAAAAAGCGGGGACGCTGCAGACGAGAAAGGAAATAATGCGTGACCTGCTTTCTTTTGGTGCAGAAGCAGTCCTTTTAAAGGGAGGCCATGAGGAAGGGACTGACTGGATTACAGACATCTTATACGACGGAGCCGCCTTTCATTACTATCACGTACCAAAACTCGATACGCCCCACACACACGGGACAGGATGCACGTATTCAGCTGCTATTACTGCTTACATGGCCAAAGGAAAAGCTCTGCATGATGCCGTTTACAGCTCCAAAGCGTTTATTCACCTGGCCCTGAGTGAAGCACGCTCTGCAGGGGAAGGTGCCGGTCCGGTTTATCATGCGGCCCACCGCGGGGAAAGCCGTGCTTCTGTCCACGTGGAGGTGGAACAGGAATGACAGGTTCGTTTTCCAGAGAGCAGCTATCTCTTTACTTTATAGCCGGCACCCAGGATACTTCCCGGGACTTTTTTCAAGTGCTTACCGAAGCTCTCGAAGGCGGAGTAACAATGTTTCAGCTTCGTGAAAAAGGAGAAAAAAGTGTGCAGTCGGAAGAAGAGCGTCTTCGCCTTGCTTTACAAGCTAAGGAAATCTGCAGCAGATTTAAAGTTCCTTTTATCGTGAATGATGACGCAGAGCTCGCCATGGAAGCCGGAGCCGACGGACTGCATGTCGGTCAGGAAGATCTCCAGGCATCGGAAGCGAGAAAGATCATCGGCAGTTCAGCTGTGCTTGGAGTTTCTGCCTACACGGTGGAAGAAGCGGCCGGAGCGGTGGAAGCCGGAGCTGATTATGTAGGTGTCGGTCCAATGTATGCTACTTTTTCCAAGAATGACGCCAAGGCCGTGGTCGGACCGGAACGAATCACCCAGATGCGGAAAAGCGGCATTAATATTCCTATTGTCGCTATCGGTGGTATTCAGCCCGAACACACTAAAGCGATTCTTCAGGCAGGTGCAGACGGCATATCCGTCATTTCAGCGATTGCATCTTCTCATTCACCCCGTAAAGCAGCAGCTGATTTCCGCTCACAGCTGATTTAAATAATCAGCTGCGAGGCAGGCTTTTGATAAAGTGTTTTTTATGTATAGATATACGGTTTCCTGCTTGCGCTTTCCGGATACGCTTTCTGGGCAGGCCGGGAGTCGCCCCAGCGGTTGCATCAGGGAAATAGGAAGAAGTGTTCTACCATGTTACATCTCCTTATTGAAGCCACTTCTTTGATAAAGAAGTGGCTTTCCCTCCGTAACGGCGGTGGCACCGGTGGGGTGAAACGCCGTCTGAATATCCTTTTTTATGGCCTGACCAAACAGCTGAAGCCGGCTCTCCTGGAAAGCGCCCTATGCTGCGGAAACAAAAACGGTCTGTTTATAAATAAAAAGCTCTGTTAAAGTCTGGTGTTGGTATGTGCAGAAAACTTCACTTCAACTCGGCAGGCTTGCCGTGGAGGAGATCTCCAGCTTCCTCGAGCTTACGCTCTGCGGGATCTTCCAATCTCCTTCTTCCACAGGCGTCCGCCGGTTTCCGCTTCGTTTTTCCGTATAAGCGACGTCCTTCTGTTTTTTATGATTTCTTATTACTCCTGCCGTAAAACCGGTGCCAAGGTGATTTTTCGAGACGCCTGCGGAAAAAGAAAGCGGGAAGATCCTCCCGGACGTCAGGGAGGGAGAGCTGAAGGCTTTCTCCGCGGCAAGCGAAGAAAAAGGAGCCGCAGGCACTCCAATAACAACACGGAGCTTTAACAGAGCCAAATAAAAAACACTTTTTCAACAGCTTTAAAAGCCTGTCAGAATGATTTCTGACAGGCTTTCGTTTGTATAGGACGTTTTACTTTTTCAGCCGCTTATATATCTCTGGTAGAGAGCGAGAGCTTCTGCTTCCTCCGACGTATCATGAACGAGTGCCCTTCCGTCTTTAAAAAGAACTACACGCTTTCCTTCCA
>REBZ01000069.1 GCA_007692495.1 Alkalicoccus sp. | reverse complement strand
CTTAAATTTCTCTCTGTACTTCCACATGTTCACTCGGTATTCAATAATTCCGGACGCCTCCCTCTCACCCGAACTCACAACTGCCACAAACCGGCTTTTGTGTCCGACGGATACTGTAAATATATGATAAAATAATGAAAATAGATCCCTTCAGCAAGTGAAAAACGAAAAGTACACTTCCTTCGAGTTTCTCCATTGACCGTGGGAAGCAATGCTGTGCAGGCTATCCTAAATGTGAAGCAGGTGGAATCATGAGTTATACGCTCGAAGACATAAAAACGATACCGAAAGAGGACTACAAAAACATCGAAGATTTTATCCGCTCCCTTTCCGGGGAAGCAGGAAGAGAATTCGAGATCCAGTTGACCTGCCTTGCAAAAGAAAGTGACAACCGGCTCCTCCAGTACATACCAAAACATCTGCCGGCAGATGATTATGGATTTGCCTGTTTCGTTCTGAAGGCGACATATTTCAGACGGCACAAAGACTACAGCGAAATGCGGATGTTCGTAAACGAGTATCAAAAACACTTTCAGGACCGGGCCTTCTACTGGCATTTAAAATCGATGGCTTATTTAATCCAGTCCACGGAGGAAACGATCTTTCTGGAAGGGTTAACATATATTAAAAAAGCGGTGGAGTTTGATGAAAGCAGCAGTCACATCGGCATCCTTCATAACTATTCGGAAGCGGTCGTCACCGGCCTGGAGGAATACCCTGCCCGGACGAAGGAACTGTTAAGTGAAAGAGAAATCCGCAGTGCCTCCGGTATAATTGATCAGGTCATCCAGAAAGATGCTGTCTACCCGAAATTTTACTGCACGAAAGGCCGGTGGGAAGCCGCTTTTCATCATGATTTCACTTCTGCCAAGAAAAATATTGAAAAAGCGATTGATATGGAATCCTCCAAAGAGAAAAATTACGCCCTTCGTATTGGTGACTATCAGCGGTATATGCTGAAAGTCGAGCTGCAGGAAGCAAAGATGGAACTTGATGATAAAAACAACAATTTGAAAAAGCAGCTGGAAGACTCGAAAAATGACATTAAAGAGCAGCAGGAAACACTGAAAACACAAGTGGAGCAGTCGAAGCAGAAGCTGGAGACGATGAAATCGGACAACATGAAAATTCTCGGCTTCTTTACCGCCCTTCTGAGCCTTGTTGTCGGTTCCATTTCGATCGTGGGGACACAGGACTTTCTCGATGCAGCTCTCTTAATCATGGTACTCGGCGGCGTATTGTTATTTTCCTTCGCAGGCTTTTTCTTTCTACAGGCAAGATCACACGCGAAGTACTTCTTAATTACAATCGCCGTATGTATTTTGATGATCAGCAGTTCCTTTGGTCTTTATATGGTTCTTCAGGCACCGGGCAACTAATAACATGAGGGTGATTAAACGATGATTAAATCGGTGGATGTAGTTTACGAGCAGGGAAGTAACGAAAATAATGAAGATCAATACATTTTAAACGAGAAACACGGATTCTTTGCCGTCATTGACGGAGCAACGTCCCTTGCCAAAACCGGTATGCCCGGCTTGCTCGCCTCCCAGACGGTCAGAGATTCAATGGCAGAGAGCACTGCCTCCCCTCTGGCGGCGTTTCAACAAGCGAATGCTGCGTTGAGTGAAACTGCGGTGGCTGCGTCGGAGTATCTGTCTGTTTCCGCCACTCCAAAAGAAGAGCGAAGCACCTGTGGAGGGACAGCTGTCCGCTTCCATGAAGACGCTCTGGAATACGCCCATCTCGGAGACTGCATGCTGTTTCTTGAGTACAGCGACGGGACGGTGCGGAGAGTGACGTTTGACCATTTATCCATACTGGACAACCTGGCCATTCGTGAAGCACACCATTACCGCATGAAATGGCTCGAGGAGCACGGCCTGCCGCCAGGTGACGAAGCGAAGCGCATGCATAAAGAAGTGAAGGAGCATATCTCCCCCACTTTACTGACCAACCGCCGGAAGCTGAATGAAAGCAATGGATACGGCGTTTTTGACGGCAGTAAAGAGGCAGAACGTTTCATTGAGTCCGGCACGATCCCGCTTATTAACGTTTCAAAAGTTTTATTAATATCCGACGGTCTGCAGTACCCTGTTTCTCCGGAATCCGACTCGGACGGCTGGAGCCAAGCAGCAGAACATTCTTTCCGTCACGGCGTTGACTCGCTTCTCGCAGCGGTAAACGAACTCGAGCAGTCGGACCCGCTCTGTTATAAATACCCGAGACTTAAACCGGCGGATGATAAAACAGCGGTTCTTATTACTTTAAAGTAGAAAGCAGTTTTCTCTCCATAATTGTAACCCAAGAATAATGGACAAAGCTTCCGTTACAGACGAACGCTTTCCCTAGGGCTTGTCTTCAGCTGACTTATGCGGGAAAAACTCCCGCATAAGTGGATCTTCAGACGGCGCTGAATCCTCCGGGAGTCGTCGTCTTTCACTTCGGCTTCTTTATTAGCGGGTATTTTCGCATAAAATATTCGAGACATTCTTTTATTTATTTAAATTTGTTAAAGCTCCGTATGGAGAGAAGGGGGCCTGCGGCTCTTTTTTATTCACTTTCCGCAGAGAACAGCTATCGGCGGTCTCTTCCGCCCGGGAGGGTCTTCCAGCTTTCTTTTTCCGCAGGCGTCTTGAAAAATCACCTTGACCCCGTTTTTTAAGCAGAAAACTTCGTTCGTATAAGCAGATCGCCTTCCATTGTAAAGCAAGAAAAAACAAAGCGGATACCAATATCAGCCGGAGGTTTTCTCCTCGGCAGGACTGGAGCTAAGTTTCTTCCTGGACATCCATGCAGAACAGCTGCCCCATGATGGATGAAAATATCTTCCTCTCTGAATGGAACACAGCCTATTTTATAAGGGGTTTCTTCTTCAGCAGGAGGAGAAAACGAGAAAAGGATCCTTTCTTCAGAAAGCCGGAGTGGACATGGGGTGACTCCGGAGCGATTCAGGCCGAGCCGAAGATCCATTCCGACCGACTAAAGGAGGACGGAATTAGCTGAGGCCGGACCGCTCGGAAAGCATCCCCATGGAAACGAAGGCTAACGTTTATCGCTTATATATTTTGATTTCAAGGTAGCTGTTTCTTTAATAATACGATAATGGAATTGATTCACTCGCATTTAAATTATCAGCGAAAAGTAACCAACCGGAGCTAGTATAAACATAGCGGCATCATATTAATATAGATGAATAATGCATCACTTATAAGCACACAAAAAAACCCCTCTGCCGGGTTGGTAGCAGAGGGGGTGTACATACGCCTTTTCCGTCCACAGGAAAGGGCGCAGTTTGCAGTTGTGGAAAATTAACGCTTCGAGAACTGAGGAGCACGACGTGCACCTTTAAGACCGTATTTCTTACGCTCTTTTTCACGTGCGTCACGAGTAAGGTAGCCGGCTGCTTTAAGGGCCGGGCGGAATTCAGGGTCTGCAGTAACAAGAGCACGGGCGATTCCGTGACGGATTGCGCCTGCCTGGCCTGTGTATCCTCCACCATTTACGTTTACGTGTACGTCGTACGTACCTTCTGTTTCTGTTTCAGTGAGTGGCTGCTTTGCGATTACTTTTAGTGTTTCAAGGTCGAAGTACTCATCGATGCTGCGCTTGTTGATGACGATGCTTCCGTCACCAGGTACAAGGTTTACACGTGCAACGGAGTTCTTACGACGACCTGTTCCATAGTATTGAACTTGTGCCAAGAAAAATCCCTCCTTCTAAATTAACCGCGTAGTTCGTACGCTTCTGGTTTTTGTGCAGCGTGTGGATGCTCGCTGCCTGCATATACGTAAAGTTTTTTGCCTGTCTGACGGCCGAGACGTCCTTTTGGAAGCATGCCTTTGATGGAAAGCTCAAGCAGTCGCTCCGGCTTTTCCGCACGCATGTCACCTGCTGAAGTTGCCTTCAGGGAACCAGGGTAACGGCTGTGACGGTAGTAGTACTTGTCCTGCAGCTTGTTACCTGTAAGGTGAATCTTCTCTGCATTGATAATGATGACGTGGTCACCAGTGTCGATGTGTGGTGTGAATGTCGGCTTGTGCTTGCCGCGTAGCAGGCTGGCTGCTTCTGTGGAAAGACGACCGAGCGTCTTGCCTTCTGCGTCAATCACGTGCCACTTGCGTTCTACTTGTTCTGGGCTTGCCATATATGTTGTACGCATTTTTAATTTCCCTCCTAAATCTGACTCTTCAAAAAAACTGCTGTCAATTACGATCGATTCCGTACCCGGGGCTAGTGGGCATAAGAATACCGTTAATCATCATATAACACATACCGGGTGATGTCAATACGAAATACACCAGGCAGGGTTGCTTTTTCAAAAAAATTTTCATCTTCCCCTTCAGCTTTTCCGAATGGACGCCAGATGGGCTTTCAGTGCTTCTTCTTCATAAAATACCTGTGATAAATACAGGCCGTGCCCCGGGGCTGTTTTTCCGGCGGCAGCCCGTTCCTCCTGCCGGATAATGGCCGGGAGGGATTCAGGCTCCCTGGCCCCGAATCCGACTTCGAGGAGCGTGCCGGTCATGACCCGTACCATCTGGTATAAAAAGCCGCTGCCGACAAAACGGAGTGTCCAGCTGCTTTTGTCCTGAAGCACATCTACAGCATACATCGTCCGCACTTTATCAACGACAGACGTACGCGGAGAGGAAAGACTCGAAAAATCGTGCGTGCCGAGCATAAAGTCCGCCGCCTGCTGCATCTTTTGCTGATCGGGCGTTTTTCGGAGCTGGTGTTCATAGTGACGCTTAAACACACTGTGCTCTTCGCCTGTCGTCATGCGGTATACATACTCTTTGGCCACAGCATCGTAGCGCGCGTGAAAGGAAGAGTCGACTTCCCGGCACGTATGCACGTGAATATCCCCGGGGAGCAGGCTGTTCAGCGCCATCGGCCATCGCTCCTCCGGAATCTGAAGTGGACTGTCAAAATGCAGCGGCTGCCTCAGCGCATGGACTCCGGTATCCGTCCGGCCGGAAGATACCGCCTGCCATTTTTCTGCTTTATGAAGCCTGGCGAGAGCCCGTTCCACTTCCTCCTGGACCGTCCGGGCATCCAGCTGCTTCTGGTAGCCCCGGAAGCCGCTTCCGTCATAGGAAATACGGGCAAGAATTCGTTTCATACAATTAATCTCCTTACAGGATTCTAGTAGTGATACTGAAAGCTCCGAACGCCGAAAATAGAACAAGAATCAGCGTGTCCCGCTTTCTCCAGGCAAGCTGACGGAATTTGGTGCGTCCTTCCCCGCCGGCATAGCCGCGTGCTTCCATCGCAATTGCAAGATCCTCTGCCCGTTTGAACGACTGGGCGAAAAGCGGAATCAGCACCGGAATAAGGGCATTCAGTCTTTTCCAGATGGAGCCCTGGGAAAAGGAAGCTCCCCGGGCCGTCTGCGCTTTAATGATTTTCTGCGTTTCGCCGAGCAGCGTCGGAATAAAGCGGAGGGCAATCGACATCATCAGTGCCAGCTCGTGGGTAGGTACTCTGACACGCTCGAGCGGGCTCATGAGACGCTCCATACCGTCCGTCAGATCCACCGGGGTCGTCGTAAGTGTAAGCATAGTCGCAAGGACGATGAGGAGAAAAAGACGCAGTGCTATCAGACCGCCTTCAATCACTCCCCCGCTGTAGATCGTCAGCCAGCCGAGATCGAGCCACACCTCCCCTTCTCTTGTCATAAACAGGTGCAGGGTGAATGTAAGCAGGACGATCAGCAGAATGACCCGGATACCTTTCCAGAAAAAACGGGGAGGGATACCCGCCGCAAGAAAAGCTGCCACCGTAAGACCCACGGCCATTGAAAGAACAAACGGGTCGCGTGAAATAAAAATAAATACCATAAACAAAACGACTGCCGTTATTTTTGCACGGGGATCAAGCGAGTGAACAAAGGATTTCCCCGGCAGATACTGGCCGATAATAATGTTATCCATCATCCGCTTCGTTCTCCCCTCTTCCAGGCGAGAATCCGCTGGAGCGTCTCTTCCCGTGTAAAAGCATCCGAGGCAACCGGACGGCCGGAAGCCGTTTCAAGCGCTTTTAAAATCCGTACCGTTTCCGGCATGGCAAGCTGGTACGTCTGAAGCATCGTTTCATCTGTAAAGAGTTCTGCCGGCGTCTTTTCCAGCTGCTTTTTCCCATCCCCCATCACCACGACGTGATCCGCATAGCGGGCCACCTGGTTCATGTCGTGCGAAATAAGAACGATCGTCCGCTCCGGTTTCTCCTTGAACCAGTCGTAAAACAGCTCCATGATTTCTTTCTGGCCTTTCGGGTCGAGCCCGGCTGTCGGCTCATCGAGAAGAAGAAGCTCGGGTTCCATCGCCAGCACACCGGCAATGGCCGTCCGCCGCATCTGTCCGCCGCTCAATTCGAAGGGGGAGCGGCCATGAAGTTCTTCACCGATTCCGACCCGGAGAAGAGTGTCTTTAGCCAGCTGTTCTGCTTTTTCTTTATTCACCCCGAGATTTAATGGGCCGTACATCACGTCTTTCACAATTGTTTCATCAAACAGCTGCTGCTCCGGAAACTGGAAAACGATGCCTGCATAACGGCGCAGCTCATACAGATCGCGCTGTTTCGTTTCCGGGGTAATCGTCCAGTCCCCGACAGTGAGTTTTCCTTTTGTCGGTTTTTCCAGCCCGTTGAAAAGCTGCAGGAGGGTGGATTTCCCGGAGCCGGTATGTCCGGCCACAGCGTGATACTTCCCGGAACTCAACACAAGCGATACGTCCCGGAGCGCCTCTTTTTCAAACGGGGAGCCGCTCATGTATGTATAGCCTACTTGTTCTGCTTCAATCCGCATAGCGCGCTCACCAGCTCCTTCTCCGACGTCACTCCCGTGTCCACGTCAACCCCTGCCCCGCGGAGTTCATGAGCCAGGTAAACAGGCAGCGGCAGGGCAAGTCCTGCTTCAATAAGAAGCTCTCTTTTTTGAAAGATTTCTGCCGGCGGCCCATCATCCAGAATTCTTCCTCCGGACATGACAAACAGCCGGTCGGCTTCGGCAGCCTCCTCCAGGTCATGGGTAATGGCTACAATCGTCATGCCTTCTTCCCGGCACAGTTCCCGCATCATTTTCCTCACTTCACTTCTGCCGGCAGGATCAAGCATCGATGTCGCTTCATCGAGAATAATCACTTCCGGCCGCAGGGCTTTAATGCCGGCAAGAGCCACACGCTGCTTCTGGCCTCCCGACAGGCGGTGCGGCTCCTGTTCTTCAAGGCCGTCCAGACGGAGACGTGTAATGCTTTCTTTTACACGTTCTTTCATTTCTTCATACGGTATACCGGCATTCTCGAGTCCGAAAGCGATATCGTCCGCTACGGTGGGGGCTACGATTTGATTGTCAGGATGCTGAAACACCATCCCGGCCCGGCGCCGGAGCGTCGTAATCGTACTTTTATCCATCGTATCCATTCCGCAGGTAATGACGCGTCCGCTTTCCGGCTCGAGAAGGCCATTGAGGCATTTTGCAAGCGTCGACTTCCCGGATCCGTTATGGCCGACAACCGCCGTCCATTCTCCTTTTTGCACCCGCAGGCTGACGTCTTTAAGCACAGGGGTCTCCTTATCGTATGAAAATGTTACGTTCTCTACTACAATCGGATCCATGCCTCTGCCGCCTTTACTGAAAGCTATGTTAAAGTTTGTTTTTGATTGCCGTTGGAAACTTCGCTTCAGCCTGCCGTGGAGGAGCTTTTCACCTTCCTCAGGCTTCGCCCTGCGGAATCTTCCAAGCTCCTTTTTCCACGGGCCGGCTTCCGCTTCGTTTTATTTTCAATTATGGAAGAAACAGCTTTAATATACTCTCTCGAAACCTTTACATAAAAAAGACATATCGGCTCTCAAATTAAGCCCAATTATTTAATACCAGAGGCCGGCCACGTACTCATAGGCAGGCGGTACCATACACCTTTTTTGATCACCAATTGTCCTCAGCGAAGCAGGGTACAAAAAAAAGGGCGTGCGCAATTACTGTTTCCAGCAATGGCATCCCGCCCTTCCGAATTAATTATACAAGCTCGATGATAGCCATTTCTGCACCATCACCGCGGCGAGGTCCAAGCTTCATTACGCGCGTGTAACCTCCCTGACGATCTTCATAACGCTTTGCGACATCGTCGAAAAGCTTCTGAACAGCGTCCTGACCAGTCTCCTCGTCAGCAACTTCCTTACGTACGAAGGCAGCAGCCTGGCGACGGGCATGAAGGTCTCCACGCTTTCCAAGAGTGATCATCTTCTCCACGATAGAGCGGATTTCCTTTGCCTTCGGCTCTGTCGTTTCGATGCGCTCATTGATGATGAGGTCTGTCGTTAAATCGCGAAGCAATGCTTTACGGGCACTGCTGTCACGGCCTAGCTTTCTGTATCCCATGGTAGTTTCCCTCCTTCACAAATAACATCCCGCCGGATCCGGCGGTTTTATTCTTCTCTGCGCAGACCGAGACTGAGCTCGTGCAGTTTTTCCTGAACTTCCTCAAGGGATTTACGTCCAAGGTTACGCACTTTCATCATGTCGTCTTCGGATTTCTGCGTCAGTTCCTGTACCGTGTTGATTCCTGCGCGCTTTAGGCAGTTGTAGGAGCGGACAGACAGGTCCAGTTCCTCGATCGTCATCTCGAGTACTTTTTCCTTCTGGTCTTCTTCCTTCTCAACCATAATCTCGGCATTCTGTGCCTGATCGGTTAAGCCGACAAAGATGTTTAAATGCTCTGTCAGGATTTTAGCTCCCAGAGAAACTGCTTCCTCCGGACGGATACTTCCATCTGTCCAGACATCCATCGTCAGCTTGTCGTAGTTTGTTACCTGACCTACGCGCGTATTTTCCACCTGGTAGTTTGCTCGGGCTACCGGTGTGAAAATCGAGTCAACCGGAATGACGCCGATTGGCAGATCCCCGGTGTTGTTCCCTTCCGCTGGAACGTAGCCGCGTCCGCGGGAAGCTGTGACTTTCATCTGGAACTGGGCGCCTTTGGAAAGAGTCGCGATGTGAAGGTCCGGGTTGAGAATTTCTACGTCACTGTCATGCGTAAAATCTGCAGCAGTAACTGTTCCCTCTCCGCTCACTTCAATTTCAATCGTCTTCTCTTCATCAGAGTAAATCTTCAGCGCCAGCTGCTTCAGATTCAGGATAATGGTTGTTACGTCCTCAACCACTCCTTCAATCGTAGAAAATTCGTGCAGGACTCCGTTAAACTGAACGGATGTCACCGCCGCTCCCGGTAGTGAAGAGAGCAGAATGCGGCGCAGGGAATTTCCTAGCGTTGTACCGTATCCACGTTCCAGAGGTTCTACGACGAACTTTCCGTACGCTTGATCGTCGCTTAATTCGACCGTTTCAATCTTCGGCTTTTCTATCTCGATCATTCAACAAACCCTCCTTCAAAACGTCGAAACCCCGGTTGTGAGTGGCCACAACCGGAATCCCTCACTGGGCACACTTTGACCTGTTGCGAAACTGCAGTCCCGCCCTCAGAGGGACGAGACAGTTTTCTTCCCGTCAGACAGGATCACCTGCCATGCTTATTATACGCGACGACGTTTTGGTGGACGGCAGCCGTTGTGTGGAACAGGCGTTACGTCACGAATCATGCTTACTTCAAGTCCGGCCGCCTGAAGGGAACGGATTGCTGCTTCACGTCCGGCACCAGGGCCTTTAACGGAAACTTCCACTTCCTTCATGCCGTGGTCCATTGCTGATTTAGCTGCTGCTTCTGCTGCAGTCTGAGCTGCGAATGGAGTAGACTTACGGGATCCTTTGAACCCAAGGCCTCCGGCACTTGCCCAGGAGATTGCATTTCCCTGAGTGTCAGTGATCGTTACGATCGTGTTGTTGAATGTGGAACGAATGTGTGCCACACCAGTTTCTATATTTTTACGCTGACGGCGCTTTGCGCGTGTCGTTTTTGGTTTAGCCATAATTAACCGCTACCTCCTTTACTTTTTCTTATTCGCGACTGTTCGACGAGGACCCTTACGAGTTCGCGCGTTGTTCTTCGTCTTCTGTCCGCGAACCGGCAGTCCACGGCGGTGGCGGATACCACGGTAAGAACCGATTTCAATCAGACGCTTAATGTTAAGAGAAACTTCACGGCGAAGATCCCCTTCTACTTTCACACTGTCTACTACTCCACGGATTTTACCGAGCTCATCTTCTGTCAGGTCACGAACTCGTGTACTTTCAGAAACGCCGGCTTCTTTGAGAATCTCCGCTGCGCGGGACTTCCCGACTCCGTAGATATACGTAAGAGAAACGACAACCCGCTTATCACGGGGAATGTCGACACCTGCAACACGTGCCATACTTTACACCTCCTGTGGTTTATCCTTGCTTCTGCTTATGCTTTGGGTTTTCACAAATTACCATAACCGTACCTTTACGGCGGATAACTTTGCACTTTTCGCAAATTGGTTTGACGGATGGTCTTACCTTCATGCTCTTTACCTCCTTGATCATTCGGAGTTACGAATTCCAACGCCTCTTCTTATTTATAACGATACGTAATGCGACCGCGAGTCAGATCATACGGAGATAATTCGACTGTGACCTTGTCTCCCGGAAGAATACGGATATAGTGCATACGAATTTTACCGGATACGTGCGCAAGAATCTTGTGCCCGTTGTCCAGTTCCACACGGAACATTGCGTTTGGAAGCGGCTCAATGACCGTTCCTTCTACTTCGATTACATCTTCTTTGGCCATGAATTTACTCTCCTTCCTTCAGTAAATTATCATTCATATAGGATGAAATTGCAAAGCGCAATTTTGCATTGGTAACACGACCTGTTTCTATTATACTGTTCTTTACTTCCGAGGCAATAACATGGCTCCGCTCAATGTGCTGAATGTTCTTTTTCTTCGGCCGGTCCACTTTGCGCTTATCGCCGTCAGCGAGCAGCACGAACCGGTCGTCAAGAACTTCTATTACACAGGCAAACTGGCCTTTGTCTCTTCCGTCAAGAATCCGCACGAACTCTCCGGCACGCGGGATCGAATCAGGATCTTTCATCTAATGACCACCTTTATCCCCTGATGGGATTTTTGTCAAAATTTCATATCCTGTATCGACAATAGCAATCGTGTGTTCAAAATGGGCGCACATTGATTTGTCCGATGTCACGACCGTCCAGTTATCGGACAGCGTGCGGACATGGCGTCTGCCGGCATTCAGCATCGGCTCGACAGCAATCACCATTCCTTCTTTCAGGCGGGGCCCTCTTCCAGGCGGCCCGAAGTTGGGAACAGCCGGCTCTTCGTGGAGATTTTCTCCTACGCCGTGGCCCGTGTATTCACGGACGACGGAAAAGCCGTAATATTCCGCATAGTTCTGCACCGCATGCGAGATATCAGTTACTCTTCTGCCCGGTGCGGCGTGGGAAAGTCCTTCAAATAATGAAGCTTCCGTCACGTCCAGCAGCCGCTGTTTGTCGGCATCAATTGTGCCTACAGCGTACGTCCATGCGGAATCACCGTGGTAACCTTTATACTGCGCTCCGATATCAATACTGATGATATCCCCCTCGCGCAGTACGCGGGGCCCTGGTACTCCGTGCACCAATTCCTCATTTACTGAAGTACAGATACTCCCCGTAAAGCCATAGTAGCCTTTAAAAGATGGAACCGCATCAGAAGAACGGATGAACCTGTCTGCAATGTGGTCCAGTTCCTTTGTTGTAATGCCCGGGTGGATATGCTGTTTCAGCTCATGATGCGTGCGGGCCACTATTTCACCGGCCCGCCGCAGTTTATCAAGCTCTTTCGATGTCTTGCTCGTGATCATCCACGGCTCTCCTGAAGAAGCTTATCAACCTCTGTGAATACCTGGTCGATCTCCTGCTGGCCGTCAATGTTACGAAGATATCCTTTATCCTCGTAAAAGTCAACGAGAGGCTTGGTCTGCTCGAGGTTAACCTCAAGACGCTTATCCACCGTTTCCGGCTTGTCGTCGTCCCGCTGAATCAATTCGCCGCCATCTTTGTCGCATTTTCCTTTTTCCTTCGGAGGATTAAACTGCTCGTGGTAGGCAGTACCGCAGATCGGGCAGATCCAGCGGCCTGTCAAACGCTTGAACAGGTCCTCTTTGGGCACCTTGATATATACTACGTGATCCAGGCTGCGTTCCATTTCCTGAAGCATGATTTCCAGTGCAGAAGCCTGAGCTACTGTACGTGGAAAACCGTCCAGAAGGAAGCCTTTTTTGCAGTCGTCCTGGCTCAGTCGTTCACGGACAATGCCGATCGTGACCTCATCCGGCACGAGTGCCCCCTCGTCCATATAAGCTTTTGCTTTTAGTCCGAGTTCTGTTTCATTTTTAATCGCTGCACGGAACATATCTCCCGTGGAAATGTGCGGCACACCGTACTTTTCAACGATTCTATCTGCCTGAGTACCTTTTCCGGCACCCGGAAGTCCCATAAGAATAAGATTCATAGTTATCTTCCCTCCATCGATTTTTTTCGTCTTCAGCTGATTCTCCATGTGTTTCAATGTGTCTGTTGGGACACCAACAACGATCAGTAATCCATTCCCTTTCGTGCCGCGCACTGAAACAGGCACTGCTCTTTCCAGAGAAAAAAACAGTACGGATTGAGACGGTTGCCAGGAATTTAGCTCCGGCGAAATCAAACGATAGAGGTTACTCCTGATGTCTTACTGCATCGTATTCCCGGGACAAATTCCAGGGAATCAGCCGTAAAGGGCATAAAAGCCCGGACATTCGCCTGAACCGGCAGACAGGATTACTCCTGCAGCTGCCCGGCAACTAATCGCCTGGCGTATTTGATCAAGTGTGTTTTCAGGGGCTTGCTGTTACAAAAATAACTCCTACAACGAGCAGTGCTGACTAAGCACAGCAACGATGTTTTTTGAACAAGGCATCTCCTGCGCCTTCGAATTGAGTTACATTATATGGTTAACTCCATTCGGAATCCCAGCAGCAATCCCAGCAAAGATAAGAATTGGGATTCGTTCCCCTGTCCGTCCTTTTTTCTGTCAGTCAGAAAAAAGGGACAGTACGGAAACGTAATCACCATCGTCCTAATCCTGTCACTTGTGCTAGCTTTTTGCGACCTGCATCCCCTGAACAGGGACAGCAGCGGAGATTTCTCAGCCGATGCTGCACTGTAGGCATTATTTCTGCCGCAAAGATCGAGAAATTCCTGAAGGCACCTCCGCCAGTGGCGTTCCCCGCCCCGCCGAAGTTCATCACTTCAATGTTCCCTTACGGCAAGGAGAAGCGGCACCGATTCGAAAGACGATTCACATCGCTGGGCGGAAAAGCATACTGCTTTTCGCCGCCTGACCGAAAGATGAAAAGCTCATTCGGACATTATACTTCTTCAGCAGTTCCTCCGGCAGCTTCGATAGCTTCCTTTGCGGATCCGGAAAACTTGTTGGCTTTTACTGTAAGCTTGCGCTCCAGCGTTCCGTTTCCAAGAACTTTGATACCGTCACGCTCGTTTTTTACCACGCCGGACTCTACAAGCTGAGCCGGGGATACTTCTGTTCCGTCTTCGAAACGGTTCAGTGTATCAAGGTTTACGACGGCGTACTCTGTACGGTTCGGGTTCTTAAATCCTCGCTTTGGAAGACGTCGGAAAATAGGCATCTGCCCACCTTCGAAACCTGGGCGAACACCGCCGCCGGAACGAGCGTTTTGACCTTTGTGTCCTTTACCGGCTGTTTTACCATTACCAGTACCGACACCACGGCCCTTACGCTTACGCTTCTGGTTACGGGAACCTTCAGCAGGTTTTAGTTCGTGAAGTTGCATGTTGACACCTCCTCAGGGTTTTCTAATTATGCGTCGATTTCTTTTACGCTGACGAGATGGGAAACTTTGTTTACCATTCCGCGCATTGCATCGTTATCCTCTTGAACAACTTTGCTGTTCATTTTGCCAAGACCGAGAGTCTTCACAGTAACACGCTGCTCTTCCGGACGTCCGATAAGGCTGCGTGTGAGGGTAATTTCTAATTTTTTCGCCATGCCAATTCCCTCCTTAACCTAGCAACTCTTCAACAGATTTGCCGCGTAGTTTTGCAACTTGTTCCGGGCTTTTCAGGTTTTCAAGGCCCTGAAGTGTTGCACGTACCATGTTAATAGGGTTGTTTGAACCTAGGGACTTCGAAAGGATGTCACCTACACCAGCAAGCTCGAGTACCGCACGGACCGGTCCGCCGGCAATAACTCCTGTACCTTCAGAAGCGGGCTTTAGAAGTACGCTTCCAGCTCCGAATTCTCCAGTAATCTGGTGAGGGATGGATGTTCCCTGCATCGGCACCTTAATAAGGTTTTTCTTGCCGTCCTCGATTGCCTTACGGATCGCTTCCGGGACTTCAAGTGCCTTACCCATGCCAAATCCAACGTGTCCGTTCTTGTCGCCTACAACAACCAGTGCTGCGAAGCGGAAGCGGCGTCCACCTTTTACAACTTTGGCTACGCGGTTGACTGTAACCACGCGCTCTTCAATTTCAAGTTTGCTTGCATCGATACGCAATGTGTTTCCCTCCTTTATTGCTTCAATTAAAACTTCAGACCAGCTTCGCGGGCAGCGTCTGCAAGTTCTTTTACGCGACCGTGGTAGAGGTAGCCTCCGCGGTCAAATACGACTGTTTCTTTGCCTTGTTCAAGGGCACGTTTCGCCACAAGTTCGCCGACTTGACGAGCTGCGTCTTTGTTCCCGCCGTTTTCTAACCCAAGTTCTTTATCTAAGCTGGAAGCACCAGCGATTGTAACGCCTGCGACGTCGTCAATCAGCTGGGCATTGATGTGCTTATTAGAACGGAAAACATTCAGACGGGGACGTTCAGCAGTACCTGTGATCGAACGACGAACGTGGGCATGTCTTTTCTTACGTACCTCGTTCTTAGAATTCTTCGTGATCATCGAACGTCATTCCTTTCTTCCGTTATTCAGGATTTATTTACCTGTCTTACCTTCTTTACGACGAACATACTCGCCTTCGTAACGGATACCTTTGCCTTTGTAAGGCTCTGGGATACGTACAGCACGGATGTTGGAAGCAAGCGCTCCAACGCTCTCCTTGTCAATACCTTTGATGGTGATCTTCGTGTTGGAAGGAACGTCGATTTCGAGGCCGTTTTCCTCTACGAATTCAACCGGGTGGGAAAGTCCAACGTTAAGGACAACCTTATTACCGGTCTTCTGCGCACGGTAACCAACCCCAACAAGCTCAAGGTTCTTTTGGAAACCCTGGGAAACACCTTCGATCATGTTATTGATCATGCTGCGTGTTGTACCATGCAGCGCGCGGTGATCCTTATGGTCGGATGGGCGCTCAACTGTGATGATATTATCTTCCTGCTTAACAGTCATGTCGTGGTGGATGTTACGGCTTAGTTCCCCTTTAGGGCCTTTAACCGTCACCTTTGTGCCGTCAAGCTTGAATTCAACTCCAGATGGAATTTCAATAGGCTTTAAACCAATTCGGGACATACGTGACACCTCCGTTCTCTTACGTTATTTATTACCAGACGTATGCGATTACTTCGCCGCCGACTTTTTTCTGACGGGCTTCTTTATCAGTGATGACGCCGCTTGAAGACGAAATGATTGCGATACCGAGTCCTCCGAGTACGCGTGGTACCTCATCGGATTTCGCGTAAACGCGCAGGCCTGGCTTACTGATTTTCTTAAGGCCGGTGATAACCTTTTCGTTATTGGCACCATACTTAAGGAAAAGGCGTAGTACACCCTGCTTGCTATCTTCAACTGCCTCGTAGTCGCGGATGAAACCTTCGCGCTTGAGGATGTCTGCAATTTCTTTTTTCATGTTTGAAGCTGGAAGCTCCAAGCTTGTGTGACGTACTAGATTCGCATTACGGATGCGAGTCAGCATATCAGCAATAGGATCTGTCATGACCATCGTATTTACCTCCTTCCTTTAAACGGAATTACCAGCTAGCTTTTTTAACGCCCGGAATTTGACCTTTGTGTGCAAGATCCCGGAAGCAGATACGGCAAAGTTTGAACTTGCGAAGAACACTATGCGGACGTCCGCACTTTTCGCAGCGAGTGTACTCTTGTACAGCAAACTTTTTCGTACGCTTCTGTTTTGCGACCATTGATTTTTTCGCCAAGGTCTACACTCCTCTCTTCTTTCAGAGTATTATTTCTGGAACGGCATGCCAAACTGGCTAAGCAGTTCGCGTGCTTCTTCATCAGTGCCTGCAGTTGTAACAACAACAATATCCATACCCCGGACTTTATCTACGTTATCATAGTTGATTTCTGGGAAGATAAGCTGTTCTTTAACACCCAGTGTATAGTTACCGCGGCCATCAAATGCTTTCTTTGATACCCCTCGGAAGTCACGTACACGTGGAAGAGATACAGAGACAAGCTTGTCGAGGAAATCGTACATGCGCTCACCGCGGAGTGTAACTTTCGCTCCGATAGGCATGCCCTCACGTACTTTAAATCCTGCGATGGATTTTTTTGCTTTTGTAACGATCGGCTTCTGACCAGTAATCTGAGTCAGCTCTTCTACTGCTTTGTCAAGAACTTTGGAGTTCTGTACAGCGTCACCGACACCCATGTTCACAACGATTTTCTCAACCTTTGGTACTTCCATGACGGAAGAGTAATTGAATTTATCTTTCAGGGCAGGAGTAATCTCCTTGTTATATTGTTCTTTCAGACGGCTCATTAAGTGGACCTCCTTTCAGCAACCGGCATTTACTTGTCGAGAGTTTCGCCGGACTTTTTAGCAATGCGTACTTTTTTTCCGTTTTCATCGGTCTTGAATCCTACACGCGTCGGCTCGTTCGTAGATGGGTCGACAACCATTACGTTGGATACGTGAATAGGCGCTTCCTGGTTAAGAATTCCACCTTGTGGATTGGACTGGGATGGCTTGGCATGCTTCTTCACCATGTTGACGCCTTCCACAAGAACACGTGATTTTGTCGGGTAGGCTTCCAGAATTTTTCCTTCCAGGCCTTTATCCTTACCAGAGATGATTTTTACTTTATCTCCCTTTTTAACGTGCAATTTCACTTGTTGGGACATGAGGGCACCTCCTCTTTACTCGGTCTTTATCGATATACTGCATGAATTAAAGTACTTCTGGAGCAAGAGAAACGATCTTCATGAACTTGTTTTCACGGAGTTCACGTGCAACTGGTCCAAAGATACGGGTTCCTCTTGGGCTCTTATCATCACGTACGATAACCGCTGCGTTTTCGTCGAACTTAATATAAGATCCGTCGGAACGGCGTGCACCGCTTTTTGAGCGTACAATAACCGCGCGTACAACTTCACCTTTCTTGACAACGCCACCAGGTGTTGCCTGCTTTACAGAGCAGACGATTACATCACCGATGTTCGCAGTCTTACGTCCAGTACCACCAAGTACTTTAATGCAGAGTACCTCACGGGCACCGGAGTTATCAGCAATTTTTAAACGGCTTTCCTGTTGAATCATAGATCCCTTTACCTCCCTTCAGGTAAGCAAACATAATGTCTGGTTAGATAATTACGGCCTCTTCTACTACTTCCACAAGGCGGAATCGCTTATCCTTAGATAGCGGTCGAGTTTCCATAATGCGAACGACGTCATTCACTTTTGCAGTGTTGTTTTCATCGTGTGCTTTATATTTCTTCGTATGCTTCACGCGTTTGCCGTAAAGCGGGTGCATCTTGTAAGTTTCAGCTACCACGGTAATTGTCTTATCCATTTTGTCGGATGTTACACGACCTACATAGCTCTTACGATTATTTCTTTCTTCCACGGTAAGACCTCCTCTCAAGACTATTCGCCCGCGATTCCGAGTTCGCGTTCGCGTAAAACTGTCTTTGCTCGTGCAATAGCTTTCTTTACTTCACGAATACGGGCCGGGTTATCCAGCTGTCCGGTCGCAAGCTGAAAGCGAAGGTTGAAAAGCTCTTCTTTAAGAGAAACAGCTTTTTGTTCAATTTCAGCAGTGGTTAGGTTGCGGATTTCATTAGCTTTCATTTGCGTCACCACCCACTTCTTCTCGTTTAATCACTTTAGTTCTGATCGGCAGCTTGTGTGATGCCAGACGAAGCGCTTCACGAGCTACTTCTTCGGATACACCTGCGATTTCAAACATAACTTTCCCTGGCTTAACAACTGCTACCCATCCTTCAGGAGAACCTTTACCGGAACCCATTCGGACTTCAAGAGGCTTTGCAGTGTATGGCTTGTCCGGGAAAATTTTAATCCATACTTTACCGCCACGCTTCATGTAACGGGTCATAGCGATACGGGCAGCTTCAATCTGACGGTTTGTGATCCACGAAGCTTCAAGAGCCTGAAGACCATATTCACCGAATGTTACTTCCGTGCCGCCTTTTGCACGTCCACGCATCTTACCACGATGCTCACGGCGGTATTTTACACGTTTAGGCATTAGCATGATTAATTTCCTCCTTCCTGTTCATTCGTTCCTTTAGTCGGAAGGACTTCCCCTTTGTAGATCCATGTCTTCACGCCGAGCTTACCGTACGTAGTATCTGCTTCTGCAGTACCATAGTCGATGTCAGCCCGTAGAGTGTGAAGCGGTACAGTTCCTTCGCTGTAGTGTTCATCTCGTGCAATGTCAGCTCCGCCAAGACGGCCGGAAACCTGAGTTTTGATTCCTTTAGCACCGGAACGCATAGTACGCTGCATAGACTGCTTCATTGCACGTCGGAAAGAAATACGGCTTTCCAGCTGTCGGGCAATGTTCTGAGATACGAGCGTAGCGTCAAGATCCGGCTTTTTGATTTCGTTGATATTGATGTGTACACGCTTGCCGGTAAGTTTGTTAAGAGCTTTACGAAGTGCTTCCACTTCAGAACCACCCTTACCAATAACCATTCCCGGTTTCGCAGTATAGATCGTAACGTTCACACGGTTAGCCGCGCGTTCGATTTCAATCGTGGAAACGGAAGCTTCTACTAAACGCTTCTCCAGGTAATCACGAATTCTGATGTCTTCGTGAAGCAGATCAGCATAGTCTTTGTCAGCGAACCACTTGGATTCCCAGTCGCGGATAACACCGACACGTAGTCCGATAGGATTTATTTTCTGACCCACACTTATCCCTCCTTCTTCTCAGTTAGCACCACTGTAATGTGGCTAGTTCGTTTATTGATCCGGCTCGCACGTCCCTGTGCACGTGGTCGGAATCTTTTAAGTGTAATTCCTTCATCTACGAAAATTTGATCGACAACCAGGTTGTCCGGCTCCATCTCGTAGTTATGCTCTGCGTTCGCAATAGCTGAATTTAAAAGCTTCTCCACCACAGGGGATGCTTTCTTCGGCGTGTGGTTAAGGATGGAGATTGCTTCTCCTACTTCTTTTCCACGGATCAGGTCTACGACCAGACGAGCTTTGCGAGGAGCAATACGCACTTGTTTTGCAACTGCTTTAGCTTCCATGATCAGTACCTCCCCTCTCTATTTAACGTCGTGTTTTTCTATCGTCAGAAGCGTGGCCTTTGTACGTACGCGTTGGTGCAAATTCACCAAGCTTGTGTCCAACCATGTCTTCTTGAATGTAAACCGGCACGTGCTTACGACCATCATAAACTGCAATCGTATGCCCGATGAACTGTGGGAAAATTGTAGAGCGGCGGGACCACGTCTTGATAACTCTCTTATCATTCGTTTCGCCCTGAGCTTCCACCTTCTTCATAAGGTGATCATCTACAAAAGGTCCCTTTTTTAAGCTGCGACCCATAATGGTACCTCCCTTCGCGACTGCGCTACGGTTCTGCCTGAGAACCGTAGGCTAATCCCGTTATTTTTTCTTTTTCTTGCGTCCACGTACAATATATTTATCAGTGTCTTTGTTTTTCTTACGTGTCTTGTAGCCAAGCGTAGGCTGACCCCAAGGAGAAACTGGAGATGGACGTCCGATTGGCGCTTTACCTTCACCACCACCGTGTGGGTGATCGTTAGGGTTCATAACAGAACCACGTACGGTTGGACGACGGTTCATCCAGCGGGAACGACCTGCTTTACCAATGTTCACGAGTTCGTGCTCGATGTTTCCAACCTGACCAACTGTAGCACGGCATGTGCCAAGAATCAAGCGGGTTTCACCGGAACGAAGACGTACAAGAACGTACTTGTCTTCCCGTCCGAGCACCTGTGCTTCTGCTCCTGCAGAACGTACAAGCTGTCCACCTTTTCCTGGACGGAGCTCGATGTTGTGGATGATCGTACCAACTGGAATGTCCTTCAGCTGAAGAGCATTACCAAGTTTGATGTCGGCATCCTTACCGGAAGTGATTTCTGTGCCTACTTTAAGACCTTTTGGTGCAAGGATGTAGCGCTTTTCCCCATCAACGTAGTTGATAAGAGCGATATTCGCAGAACGGTTCGGATCGTATTCGATCGTAGCAACGCGGCCTGGAATTCCATCTTTATCACGCTTAAAGTCGATTACACGGTATTGACGCTTGTGTCCGCCACCCTGGTGACGTACTGAAATACGTCCCTGGTTATTACGGCCTGCCTTTTTAGAAAGCGGCGCCAGAAGTGAACGTTCAGGCTGGTCTGTAGTCAGTTCCTGAAAGTCCAGTGACGTCATAAAACGACGGCCGTTCGTGGTCGGTTTATACTTTTTAATAGCCATGAGCTTTTCCCTCCTTCTCTAAAAAATGTTTACGCACCTTCAAAGAATTCTAGTTCTTTGCTGTCCGCTGAGAGCTCAACAATTGCTTTTTTGCGCTTGCGAGTATAGCCGCTGTGACGGCCGAAACGCTTGAATTTCCCTTTATAATTCATCGTGTTCACGTTCACGACTTCCACACCGAAGATTTCCTCAACAGCCGATTTAACCTGTGGCTTAGTTGCGCGGGGATCTACTTCAAATGTGTACTTCTTTTCAGCCATAAGGTCTGCAGAACGTTCCGTGATGATCGGGCGCTTAATAATATCTCTTGCGTTTGCCATTATGCAAGCACCTCCTCTACCTGTTTAACAGCATCCTGTGTGATAACGAGTTTCTCGTGTGCGAGAAGATCAAGTACGTTCACATTCGCTGCTTTCACGGATTTTACTCCTGGAAGGTTACGGGCGGAAAGAGCTACTGCTTCATTTTCGTCCGCTGTTACGATAAGCGTTTTTGTTGTTGCCGATAGACCGGCAAGAACTGCCTTCATTTCCTTCGTTTTTGGAGCTTCAAAACTTAGTGCATCAACAACAAGGATGTTTTCATCCTTCACTTTGGAAGATAGTGCTGATTTTAGTGCCAGACGACGCTGCTTCTTAGGAAGCTTGTAGCCGTAGTTACGTGGTGTAGGGCCGAAAGCCACTCCACCGCCTACCCAGATTGGGGAACGTGTGGAACCATGACGGGCACGGCCTGTACCTTTTTGACGCCAAGGCTTCGCTCCACCGCCGCGTACTTCTGAGCGGTTTTTTGTTGAATGTGTACCTTGACGGCGTGATGCTTGCTGCATGATCACTGCGTCGTAAAGTACGCTTTCGTTTGGTTCAATACCGAATACGCCTTCTGCAAGCTCGATATCGCCTGCTTGAGAGCCATCTTGTTTATACAAAGTTACTTTAGGCATCGGGGCTCCTCCTTTCTTATCCGAAATTATTCAGCTTTAGTTGCTGATTGAACTGTTACAAAGCTTTTCTTCGCACCAGGGACATTCCCTTTGATTAGAAGAACATTGCGCTCTGTATCTACTTTTACGACTTCAAGATTCTGAATCGTTACCGTTTCGCCACCCATGCGTCCTGGAAGTAGCTTACCAGGTCGTACGTGGTTCGGGTCAACAGGACCCATTGAACCAGGAGAACGATGGTAGTGGGAACCGTGGGTCATTGGTCCGCGGGACTGATTGTGGCGCTTGATCGCACCCTGGAATCCTTTACCTTTGGACGTTCCAGTTACGTCAACCACATCTCCCTCTGCAAAAACGTCTACCTTAATTTCCTGACCAACCTCTAGTTCCGCTGTTTCAGCGTCGCGGACTTCCTTCACGAAGCGCTTAGGAGTTGTCTGCGCTTTTTCAGCGTGACCTTTTGCAGGCTTTCTCTGTGCACTCCCTTTTTTGTCAAATGCACCAAGCTGAACAGCTTCATAGCCTTCTCCTTCAACCGTCTTCTTCTGAAGAACAACGTTAGGCTCTGCCTGAATCACTGTCACCGGTAATGCTTCACCAGTTTCGCTGAAAATCTGCGTCATGCCTAGTTTCTTTCCTAAGATTCCTTTGGTCATCCGTCACACCTCCTGTAATTAATATTTTTAATTTATATTTATCAAAAATTAAAGCTTGATTTCGATATCTACGCCGGATGGAAGATCGAGACGCATAAGCGCATCAACTGTCTGCGGCGTTGGCTCAACGATGTCGATCAGACGCTTATGAGTGCGCATTTCGAACTGTTCGCGAGCATCTTTGTATTTGTGCACGGCACGAAGTACTGTGTATACAGAACGCTCTGTTGGGAGCGGTACTGGACCAGTAATGCCGGCACCTGATCGTTTTGCTGTTTCAACAATTTTTTCTGCAGATGCATCAAGTACACGGTGATCATAAGCTTTCAATCGAATACGAATTTTTTGCTTTGCCATTTTGTTACCTCCTTTTTCGCCCATTTTCGGAAATAGACTTGCTCCCCGGAAATTTCCCCACCCCCGGTCCATGGCAACGGGCTCGGGTGTGTCGGCAACCTTCCAGATCTAAGCCTTTTTTTGTGACCAACATTAGATAGTATACAGGATTCCTCCGGTACACGCAATCTTTTTTTCAACATTTCTACGGTCACACTTTGAATATTATACAAGCCGTCTTCCAGAATTTCAAGGGGGCTTGCAAAATTTTCATCAATCGTCCCGGAAAAGCTTCTTCTATGCAGGCTGGATCTCCTTCACAGACAAAATTGAAGGAACAGAGAGACACATTACTATAGAAGAAACTCGTTTTTTCAGAGCAGCCGGAGGTTCCGGATATAGTTAGGGGACAGGCCGGGTGCGGTTTTTAATCATTATAAAGGCGTCTTTAATCATTATAGACGCTCTTTAAACTTTATAAACGACTCATTTGTCATTAGCGGGGTGTTTAATCATTATAGAAGTGTTTTTAATCACCTGCCTCCCCTTTTTCAGGAGAATTAATCATTACCCGTCGCCGATTAATCATTACTCAGGTACAAAAAAGCTGCCGGCCCCCGGGGAACCGGCAGTACAGCTATTAAAATTTCTCCAGGACTACTTTGTATTCTCTACTCCTTCTATTTCCTTTCGAGATTACATAAGGATCCAGCAGCTTCCGGGTCGTATTAACGGAAATATGACCAAGAAAAATACGGTACACACTCAGGGGATGAAAACCTGTATAAAGGAGAGCCAGATCACGCAGGGCTTCGACGTGCAAAAGCTGATTACTACTGCCGCAGGCTGTACAGTCCCATCCTCCCCTTCTTCTTTTCAGAAAGCGGGAACTGCACGAAGGACAGGTTATGGACTGAAGAATCTCTTGAGGTTTCAGATTATATCTTTCAAGCAGAGAGTAGGCCCCCTCGGCATTTTCTTTTGCGAAAAGTTTCTCCATTGCAGAGATCTGCTCTTTAGTGAGCACCCGCTTCGTATGATTCAAGCGCAGAGAATCCAGCACTTCCGGAAGAAGAGCTGCATGATAAAGATCAGCAATCTGGTTTTCGGCAGAAATTCTTGTGCGGGGATTGGCAAGGAGAACGTGTGAATGCACAGGAAGGCGTTTGATTCCGTGCTGCTCCAGCCAAGAGGTCAGCTGCCGGGCCTGACGTTTTCCCTGCTGAATCGGGCAGGGAAAAGTTGCCGTCATCTCCTCTTTTATCTGCGTTAACTGACCGTAATGAGGCTCAAAAAGCAGCTTACCTGAATAATTTTTCACTTCCCCTACGTAAAGAAAATAGGGAGTTACAATCAGCAGGTCGATTTGAAAATAATAATCGCTTGAGACGCTTTTTAAACGGAGACTTCTTCGTATAAAAGCTTCTTTATGTAAGTTAAGCATTGCCAGGGTATAGGTCAGGTTTTCCTCCCCCTGAAAACCAGCTGCATATTTTTGATAATCTGCTGCTGCTCTGGCATATTTGGAATGTCTTTCGGGCAGCCGGCGCAGCAGTGCCTCATACTGCTCCAGGTAAAGCGGCTTCTCTACTTCGTTTGTCACCTTCCCCACTCCTCCGCTGGATAGATGACTTGATTATAGCTCTATTTTACTAATATTTCCACTATAAAAAGAACGTTTGTTTGGGATATGTTTTTTGAAGGGGGAGGGGGACTCCCTAGAATATGAGATGATTAATCATTATAAGGGACGCTTTAATCATGATAGACGGCCTTTTAAACTTTATAAGCTGTCTTTTTGTCATTAGGCGGCTGTTTAATCATTATAAAAAATTTACTGTCATTATAAGAACCAAATTTCCCAAAATTAATCACTCCACCCTCTGAATTAATCAGCAGCCCACTTATGCGTTTTCTAAAGAAACACCGACGAAACTATCACAGCCCTGCACTATAAAAACCAATGCCTTTCAGAACGCAAAAAAAAGCCGAGCGAAATTTCGCTCGGCTTTCAGAGTAGAGACTACTCGATAATGTTTGCTACAACGCCAGCTCCAACTGTACGTCCACCTTCACGGATAGAGAACTTAGTTCCCTCTTCGATCGCGATTGGTGAAATAAGTTCAACTGTCATCTCAACGTTGTCCCCAGGCATAACCATTTCTACGCCTTCAGGAAGGTGAGTAACACCAGTTACGTCCGTAGTACGGAAGTAGAACTGTGGGCGGTAGTTAGTGAAGAATGGAGTGTGACGTCCACCTTCTTCTTTTGATAGAACATAAACTTCCGCTTTGAACTTTGTGTGTGGAGTGATAGTTCCTGGCTTAGCAAGAACCTGACCACGGTTGATGTCGTCACGGGATACACCACGAAGGAGCGCACCGATGTTGTCACCAGCTTCAGCATAGTCAAGAAGCTTACGGAACATTTCTACACCAGTTACAGTAGTTTTGGATGGCTTTTCAGAAAGACCAATGATCTCAACTTCGTCACCTACGTTAAGCTGTCCACGCTCAACTCGTCCAGTTGCTACTGTTCCACGGCCTGTGATAGAGAATACGTCCTCTACAGGCATCATGAATGGCTTGTCCTTGTCACGGTCAGGAGTTGGGATGTAGTCATCCACTGCCTGCATTAGGTCAAGGATATTCTGCTGCTGCTCTTCGTCACCTTCAAGTGCTTTAAGTGCAGAACCTTTGACAACTGGAATGTCGTCGCCAGGGAAGTCGTACTCAGAAAGAAGTTCACGTACTTCCATTTCTACAAGCTCAAGAAGCTCTTCGTCGTCAACCTGGTCCGTCTTGTTAAGGAATACTACGATGGAAGGTACCCCAACCTGACGGGAAAGCAGGATGTGCTCACGAGTCTGTGGCATTGGGCCGTCAGCTGCGGATACTACAAGAATAGCTCCGTCCATCTGAGCAGCACCAGTGATCATGTTTTTAACATAGTCAGCGTGACCTGGGCAGTCAACGTGTGCATAGTGACGAGTATCAGTTTCGTACTCAACGTGTGCAGTGGAGATAGTGATTCCACGCTCGCGCTCTTCCGGCGCTCCGTCAATCTGGTCATACGCCATAGCTGTACCTTTACCAGATTTTTTGTGAAGTACAAAAGTAATTGCTGCAGTCAACGTTGTTTTACCGTGGTCAACGTGACCGATTGTACCGATATTGGCATGCGTTTTGGAACGATCAAATTTTTCTTTTCCCATGATCGAAATCCTCCTTACATATAGTTAATTTATTTTTATATCTAAGCGAAGGTGAAGAAGCTGGTTCATCACCTTCCCTAGCTTACAACAAAAAGTCTTGCCTGACAATTGCCGGTTTACTGGCCGGACGCTTTTTTAACAATTTCTTCAGAAATACTCTTAGGAACTTCTTCGTAATGGTCGAAGTGCATGGAATACTGGCCGCGTCCCTGCGTGTTGGAACGAAGAGAAGTCGCATAGCCGAACATTTCAGCAAGTGGAACCATTGCTTTAACTGTCTGTGCGTTACCGCGTGCTTCCATACCTTCTACACGGCCGCGGCGTGACGTAATGTCACCCATGATATCGCCCATGTATTCTTCCGGAATAACAACTTCGACTTTCATAACAGGCTCGAGAAGGACAGGCTTACACTTGTTCTTCGCCTCTTTGAATGCCATGGAAGCTGCCACTTTAAATGCCATCTCGTTGGAGTCGACATCGTGGTAGGAACCATCATACAGACGTGCCTTTACGTCTACCATCGGGTAGCCGGCAAGAAGTCCGTTATCAAGGGATTCTTTTACACCCTGCTCAACAGAGTTGATATATTCACGTGGTACAACACCGCCGACGACGTTATCGATAAATTCGAATCCGGCACCTTCATCGTTTGGAGTGAATTCAATCCATACGTGACCGAACTGACCGCGTCCACCGGACTGACGGACAAATTTACCTTCACACTTCGCACCTTCGCGGATTGTTTCACGGTAGGATACCTGCGGAGCACCAACGTTTGCACCAACTTTGAATTCACGCTTGAGACGGTCAACGATGATATCGAGGTGAAGCTCACCCATACCGCCGATGATAGTCTGGCCTGTTTCTTCGTCTGTGTGCGTACGGAATGTTGGATCTTCTTCTGCAAGTTTCGCAAGAGCCATACCCATCTTGTCCTGGTCTGCTTTGGAAGCAGGCTCTACGGAAAGGTGGATAACCGGTTCAGGGAATTCCATGGACTCAAGAATAACAAGATTCTTTTCGTCACACAGCGTGTCACCTGTGGAAGTATCCTTCAGGCCGACACCTGCCGCGATATCCCCTGCGTAGCATGTTGGGATTTCTTCACGGTGGTTGGCGTGCATCTGCAGAATACGACCCATCCGCTCACGCTTGCCTTTGGAAGAGTTGACTACGTAGGAACCTGCATCGACCGTACCGGAGTAGACACGGAAGAATGTAAGCTTACCAACGTAAGGGTCTGTTGCTACCTTAAAGGCAAGAGCAGAGAAAGGCTCTTTGTCGTCCGCAGGGCGGACAACTCTTTCCTCAGATTCCGGAAGGTGTCCTTCGATCGCAGCAACGTCTGTCGGTGCTGGAAGGTAGTCCACTACTCCGTCGATAAGAAGCTGAACACCTTTGTTTTTGAAGGCTGATCCACAGAAAACAGGGTAGAATTCTACGCTGTTTGTAGCTGTACGGATTGCTTTTTTCAAAGTAGGTGTATCGATGTCTTCTCCTTCAAGATAAAGCATCATAAGATCTTCATCAAAGTCAGAAACAGCTTCGATCAGCTTTTCACGGTACTCTTCCGCCTGAGCTCTGTACTCTTCCGGAATTTCACGTGATTCACTCCGCTGACCAAGGTCATCGAGGTAGAAGAACGCCTGCATATTGATCAGGTCGATAATACCTTCGAAGTCATCTTCCGCTCCAATAGGAAGCTGCACTGCTGCTGCATTCGCGCCGAGGCGGTCCTGAAGCGTTCCAAGGGAGTAGATGAAGTCAGCTCCGAGCTTATCCATCTTGTTGACAAATACAATACGAGGTACGCCGTAGGTCGTAGCCTGACGCCATACTGTTTCCGTCTGTGGTTCAACACCGGACTGTGCGTCAAGTACCGCTACTGCACCATCGAGTACACGAAGGGAACGTTCTACTTCTACTGTGAAGTCTACGTGTCCCGGAGTATCAATGATGTTGATACGGTGACCTTCCCACTGTGCTGTTGTTGCTGCAGACGTAATTGTGATCCCACGCTCCTGCTCCTGCTCCATCCAGTCCATCTGGGAGCCGCCGTCGTGAGTTTCACCAATTTTATGGATACGTCCTGTGTAGAAAAGAATACGCTCAGTCGCTGTTGTCTTACCAGCGTCAATGTGAGCCATAATACCAATGTTACGTGTCTTTTCTAAGGAGAACTCTCTTGGCATGTGTCTTTCTCCTTCCTGTAAATCAAGTTATATTCACTGCAGAAAAGCGGAACAGTGCCCGCTTCCCTGAGTGATCTGCACACTTATATACGGCTTACCAGCGGTAATGAGCAAACGCTTTGTTTGCTTCTGCCATTTTGTGTGTTTCTTCACGCTTCTTCACGGCTGCACCTGTGTTGTTGGCTGCATCCATGATTTCGTTTGCTAGACGCTCTTCCATCGTCTTTTCACCACGAAGGCGGGCGTAGCTTACGAGCCAGCGAAGTCCAAGTGTAGTACGACGCTCAGGTTTAACTTCAATCGGTACCTGGTAGTTGGCACCACCAACACGGCGGGCTTTAACTTCCAGAACCGGCATGATGTTTTTAAGCGCTTCTTCAAACACTTCCTGAGGATCTTTGCCGGAACGCTCGCGTACTAGATCAAAAGCATTATATAGTGACTTCTGAGCTGTTCCCTTTTTTCCGTCGATCATGATTCGGTTGATCAGGCGGGTAACAAGTTTTGACTTATAGATAGGGTCGGCTAATACATCGCGGCGAGGTACTGGTCCTTTACGAGGCATATAGGTCCCTCCTTTCAATTATAATGCGGCTGGCTGGCAGCCTTTTATTACTTAGGTCGTTTCGTACCGTATTTTGAACGGCTCTGACGTCGGCCTTCGACACCTGCTGTGTCAAGCGCACCACGTACAATGTGGTAACGTACACCCGGAAGGTCCTTTACACGTCCTCCACGGATAAGCACAACACTGTGCTCCTGAAGGTTGTGCCCGATTCCCGGGATATAAGCTGTAACTTCAATCTGGTTCGTAAGACGAACACGCGCGTATTTACGCAGGGCGGAGTTCGGCTTCTTTGGTGTCATTGTCCCAACACGTGTACATACACCGCGCTTCTGCGGGGAATCCTCGTGTGTTTGTCTCTTTTTGTAGCTGTTGTAGCCACGGTTAAGAGCCGGGGAGTCTGACTTTGTTGGCTTTGACTCACGGCCTTTGCGTACAAGCTGATTAATTGTAGGCATTGATTTGTCCTCCCTTCTTATTCGAAATGCAAGCCCACTGGTCCAGGTGGTTCACAAATGGGTAAAAGGAAAGTTTTTGCTGATTTCCTGGGAACCCAGCAAAAACTTTTTTTACTTTTTTATCGCTACGATGGCTGCATTCACATCGATTCCGCAGGCCCGGCCGAGTTTTTTCATCGACTCTACATAGCCTACTGGAACTTCCAGATGTTCCGCTGCCGCCAGTACTCTTTCGAGTATGTCGCGGTCTGCATCCTGCGCCACTATGAGCTCTCGTACCTGTTCACTTTCCAGTGCTTTTAATGTCTGCTTCGTGCCGACTACTTTCTCTGCTGCCTGTGCTACTTTTTCATAAGACATCTTTATCCTCCAAAGCATCAGGTATTTGGCACACTTAGATATACTATCACCGGGGACGTACAGTGTCAATACTTTTATACGGGTTTTTCTTCCGCTGCTCCGGTCTTCCTTCTTCGGGAAAACCGGGAGCTGTCACCCGCCCCCGGACTGACTGTTTATTCTTCGCGTGCTGTAACTTCTTCCATTGTATCTTCTGTTTCTTTTTCTTCCAGATCCACATGCTTCATCTGACGGTAGCGCTGCATGCCGGTTCCGGCAGGTACAAGTTTACCGATGATAACATTTTCCTTCAGGCCGACAAGTTCATCACGCTTGCCTTTAATGGCAGCGTCTGTGAGAACGCGTGTCGTTTCCTGGAAGGAAGCGGCAGATAGGAAGGAATCTGTTTCAAGTGAAGCTTTCGTAATACCGAGCAGTACCGGAAGTCCTGTTGCAGGGCGGCGCCCTTTAAGAAGGATATCACGGTTGACGTCGTTAAACTGATGGATTTCCACCAGGGACCCCGGAAGTACTTCTGTGTCTCCCGCATCAATAACGCGTACTTTACGCATCATTTGACGAACCATTACTTCGACGTGCTTGTCGCCGATTTCAACACCCTGCATACGGTAAACTTTCTGCACTTCGCGGAGCAGGTATTCCTGTACTCCGTGTACACCGGAAACTTTCAGAAGTTCTTTCGGATCGATGGAACCTTCTGTCAGTTCCTGTCCCGGTCTCACTTCGTCGCCAACTTCCATTTTGAGTCGTGAGCCGTAGAGTGTCGGGTACGTGCGTGTTTCGATTGCATTCTGGACGACGATTTCTTTTTTGTCATTTGCTTCCCGGATATCAGTAATTTTACCTTCAATTTCGGAAATAACTGCCTGCCCTTTTGGATTACGGGCTTCAAATACTTCCTGAATACGAGGCAGACCCTGGGTAATGTCGTCTCCGGCTACCCCGCCTGTGTGGAACGTACGCATCGTCAGCTGAGTACCCGGCTCCCCGATTGACTGGGCAGCAATAATACCAACTGCTTCTCCGACTTCCACTTCCGCTCCTGTCGCCAGGTTACGGCCGTAACACTTTTTACAGGAGCCGTGTTTTGTATCACACGTAAACACAGAACGGATAAGCACAGTTTTAATACCGGAATCTTCAATTACTTTTGCTGTGTCTTCGGAAATTTCCTCATTGCGTGCAATAAGAAGTTCATTCGTTTCCGGATGGTAAACATTCTGGAATGCAGAACGGCCGACAAGACGGTCGTAAAGACCTTCAATGACTTCCGCACCTTCCGTAATCGCCTGTACTTCAAGTCCACGGTCCGTACCGCAGTCTTCTTCCCGGATAATAACATCCTGGGCAACGTCTACGAGACGGCGTGTAAGGTAACCGGAGTCAGCTGTTTTAAGAGCGGTATCCGCCAGACCTTTTCGTGCCCCGTGCGTGGAAATAAAGTACTCAAGTACTGTCAGACCTTCACGGAAACTGGATTTGATCGGAAGCTCGATAATGCGTCCGGACGGGTTTGCCATCAGACCACGCATACCGGCTAGCTGGGTGAAGTTGGACGCGTTACCACGCGCTCCGGAATCACTCATCATAAAGATCGGGTTCGTTTTATCAAGAGTTCCAAGAAGTTTTTCCTGGATAACGTCCTTGGCTTTACCCCAGACCTCGATTACTTTATCGTACCGCTCGTCCTCCGTGATCAGACCGCGGCGGAACTGCTTGGATATTTTCGATACCTTTTCCTCTGCGTCGTCGAGAATATCCTGCTTGTCCTTCAGTACGACGATATCGGATACACCAACTGTTACGCCGGCTTTTGTGGAATAGTAGAATCCGAGATCCTTCATCTTATCAAGCATGACGGACGTTTCGGAAATCTTAAACTTCTTGAAGACTTCGGCGATAATATCCCCGAGGAATCCTTTTTTAAACGGCGCAACGATTTCCCGTTCGCTGAATTCCTTCTTCACATCTGTATCGGCTTTCACCATGTAGCGGGAAGGTGTTTCAATTTCCAGGTTCTCTGCTGTCGGCTCGTTCACATACGGGAATGACTTCGGCAGGATCTCATTGAAAATTACTTTCCCGACGGAAGTGAGAAGAAGATGATCTTCAAACTCATCCCGGAAGTTGGCTTTATCAATGGATTTTACCGGAAGGGCAATCCGTGTATGCAGGTGTACATAGCCATTCTGGTAAGCTGTCAGCACTTCGTTCGGTGCATGGAAAGTTGTGCCTTCCCCGACTGACCCTGCGCGCTCCAGCGTCAGGTAGTAGTTACCAAGTACCATGTCCTGGGAAGGTGTTACAACCGGCTTACCGTCCTTCGGATTCAGGATGTTCTGAGCTGCAAGCATCAGAAGACGTGACTCTGCCTGTGCTTCGGCAGAAAGCGGTACGTGTACAGCCATCTGGTCCCCGTCAAAGTCGGCGTTGTAAGCAGTACATACGAGCGGGTGAAGCTTGATCGCACGTCCTTCGACAAGCGTTGGTTCAAACGCCTGAATACCAAGCCGGTGCAGTGTCGGTGCACGGTTCAGAAGTACCGGGTGTTCCCGGATAACTTCTTCCAGTACGTCCCATACTTCCGGGTGGACACGTTCTACTTTACGTTTTGCACTCTTAATATTATGAGCGAGACCCTTGCCTACAAGCTCCTTCATGACGAAAGGCTTGAAGAGCTCCAGCGCCATTTCTTTCGGCAGACCGCACTGGTACATTTTCAGGTGCGGACCTACAACGATAACCGAACGTCCGGAATAGTCTACACGTTTACCGAGAAGGTTTTGACGGAAACGTCCCTGCTTACCTTTCAGCATATGTGAAAGTGATTTAAGCGGACGGTTACCCGGCCCGGTGACAGGACGGCCCCGCCGGCCGTTATCGATAAGCGCATCCACTGCTTCCTGAAGCATCCGTTTCTCGTTCTGTACGATGATGCTTGGAGCACCAAGATCGAGAAGTCGCTTCAGACGGTTGTTCCGGTTAATTACCCTGCGGTACAGATCGTTCAGGTCGGACGTCGCAAAACGTCCGCCGTCCAGCTGCACCATCGGCCGGAGTTCCGGTGGAATAACAGGAAGTACATCGAGTACCATCCAGTCCGGATCGTTATCAGAGTGGCGGAACGCTTCAAGTACTTCCAGACGCTTGATTGCACGTGTGCGCCGCTGGCCCTGTGCTGTTTCCAGCTCTTCTTTCAGCATGTTTGCTTCTTTATCCAGATCAATATCTTCGAGCAGCTTGCGGATAGCTTCTGCTCCCATTTCTGCATTGAAGGTACGTCCGTACTTTTCACGGTACGCGCGGTACTCTTTTTCGGAAAGAAGCTGCTTCAGCTCAAGCGGCGTATCTCCTGTATCTGTTACAACGTAGGAAGCAAAGTAAATGACTTCTTCCAGGGACCGCGGGGACATGTCCAGGACAAGTCCCATACGGCTTGGAATTCCTTTGAAGTACCAGATGTGGGAAACAGGGGCAGCAAGTTCAATGTGCCCCATACGCTCACGCCGAACTTTCGCACGTGTTACTTCCACTCCACACCGGTCACAGACGACGCCTTTATAGCGGACACGTTTATACTTGCCGCAGTGGCACTCCCAGTCTTTTGTCGGACCGAAGATGCGCTCACAGAAAAGCCCGTCCTTTTCCGGTTTGAGGGTACGATAGTTAATCGTTTCCGGTTTTTTTACTTCTCCGCGTGACCAAGAGCGGATCTTGTCGGAGGAAGCAAGACCGATTTTCATATATTCAAAGTTATTTACATCTATCAAGGGGCCAACCTCCCTTTCAGCATTCGAATTCACCGGTTACGCGTTAGATTCTCCACCTGATTCCAGATTCAGATTCAGCTTGTCGTTCGTCTGCTCTTCCTCTTCATCTATTTCAAGCATATCAATTTCTTCATCATTGCTGGAAAGCATCTTCACGTCCATACCAAGACTCTGCAGTTCCTTAATCAATACTTTGAAAGATTCAGGTACTCCCGGCTCCGGTACATTTTCACCTTTTACAATCGCTTCGTACGTTTTCACACGGCCGATTGTATCATCGGATTTGACAGTCAGAATTTCCTGAAGGGTGTAGGCGGCACCATATGCTTCCAGTGCCCATACTTCCATTTCCCCGAAGCGCTGTCCACCGAACTGGGCTTTACCACCGAGCGGCTGCTGCGTAACAAGGGAATAAGGACCTGTCGAACGGGCGTGAAGCTTGTCATCAACCATGTGTGCCAGTTTGATCATATACATAACACCGACAGAGACACGGCTGTCAAAAGGCTCTCCGCTTCGTCCGTCATAAAGGACGGTTTTTCCGTCGCGGGCCATACCGGCTTCTTCGATTGTAGACCATACATCTTCTTCATTCGCTCCGTCAAATACCGGTGTAGCAATGTGCATGTTGAGCTGGCGTGCAGCCATACCCATATGCAGCTCCAGCACCTGTCCGATATTCATACGTGATGGTACACCAAGCGGGTTAAGCATAATATCGATCGGCGTGCCGTCCGGCAGATAAGGCATATCTTCTTCCGGAAGAATCTTGGAAATAACACCTTTGTTACCGTGACGACCGGCCATTTTGTCCCCTTCGTGAATCTTACGCTTCTGTACGATGTAGACACGTACTAGCTGATTCACGCCAGGAGGAAGTTCGTCGCCGTCTTCCCGGTTAAAGATCTTCACATCAAGGACGATCCCGTCGCCGCCGTGCGGTGCACGAAGGGAAGTATCCCGGACTTCACGGGCTTTTTCACCGAAGATTGCATGAAGAAGACGTTCTTCTGCTGTCAGTTCCGTCACCCCTTTAGGAGTTACTTTACCGACGAGAATGTCCCCATCTTTCACTTCCGCTCCGACACGGATAATACCGCGGTCGTCCAGGTTACGGAGCGCATCGTCTCCGACGTTTGGAATGTCGCGTGTAATTTCTTCCGGTCCAAGCTTCGTGTCACGGGCTTCCGATTCGTATTCCTCAATATGAATGGACGTATATACATCGTCTTTTACAAGACGCTCACTGAGGATAATCGCATCCTCATAGTTGTAGCCGTCCCATGTCATGAAACCGACAAGCACGTTCTGGCCAAGAGCCATTTCTCCCTTTTCCATGGAAGAACCATCGGCAAGGATTTCTCCTTTTTCCACGATGTTCCCTTCCGCTACGATCGGTCGCTGATTGTAGCAGGTACCCTGGTTGGAACGTTCAAACTTCGTCAGGTTGTAGCGGTTTACGTCCCCTTCTACTTCCCGGCCTTCCATTGTCTTAATTTCACGGATATCGATGTAGTTTGCGGATACGCGTTCTACACGTCCCGGCTTTCTCGCTACGATCGAAGCTCCGGAATCTTTAGCGGATACGTGTTCCATACCTGTACCGACGAGCGGCGAGTGCGGCTCGATAAGAGGCACTGCCTGACGCTGCATGTTTGCTCCCATAAGAGCACGGTTGGAGTCGTCGTTTTCAAGGAATGGGATACAGGCTGTTGCTGCAGAAACTACCTGCTTCGGTGATACGTCCATATAGTCTACGCGGTCACGGGCAACGATAATGTTTTCCCCGCGGAAACGGCAGATAATATTTTCATCTACGAAATGGCCGTCCTCATCCAGCTTCGCATTCGCCTGAGCGACAACATAGTTGTCCTCTTCATCAGCTGTCAAATAGTCAACTTCCTGCGTTACGAGGCCTTTTTCGTGATCGACCCGGCGGTAAGGAGACTCGATGAAACCAAATGGATTCACCTTTGCAAAAGAAGAAAGAGAGTTAATCAGACCAATGTTTGGTCCTTCCGGCGTTTCAATTGGACACATACGCCCGTAGTGGGAATAGTGAACGTCACGCACCTCAAAGCCGGCGCGTTCCCGCGTCAGCCCGCCGGGTCCAAGCGCAGACAGCCGCCGCTTATGCGTAAGCTCGGCAAGCGGATTCGTCTGATCCATGAACTGGGAGAGCTGGGAGCTTCCGAAAAACTCTTTAATAGAAGCGATAACCGGGCGGATGTTAATAAGCGCCTGCGGTGTAATCATGCTGGCATCCTGAATGGACATACGCTCACGTACTACACGTTCCATACGGGAAAGACCGATCCGGAACTGGTTCTGAAGAAGTTCTCCGACAGAACGCAGACGACGGTTACCTAGATGGTCAATATCATCCGTATTCCCTACTCCATGAAGGAGGTTGAAGAAATAACTGATGGAAGAAATGATATCCGCCGGGGTGATGTTTTTAATTTTCGTATCAATTTCCCCGTTGGCAATAACCTTGATTGTTTCTCCTTCTTCTGAAGGCTTCTGGGAGTAAATCATTACTGCCTGAAGATCGACATCCTCATCATCAATAACCCCGCCCTGCAGATTATAACGGTCGAATCCTACACCATTTTCGAAATACGGGATCAGCTTGTCCAGCACGCGGCGGTCAATAACTGTTCCTTCTTCTGCGAGGATTTCCCCGGTTTCCGGGTCAACGAGTGTTTCAGCAAGACGCTGATTGAAGAGACGATTTTTAATATGAAGCTTTTTGTTCATTTTATAGCGGCCGACATTCGCAAGGTCGTAGCGCTTTGGATCAAAGAAGCGGGAATTAAGAAGGCTTCTTGCACTCTCTACTGTCGGCGGCTCACCAGGGCGCAGACGCTCATAGATCTCAAGCAGTGCTTTTTCCGATCCATCTGTATTATCTTTTTCCAGCGTGTTACGCAGATACTCATCTTCCCCAAGCAGATCAATGATTTCTTGATCAGAGCCGAATCCAAGCGCACGAAGAAGTACCGTTGCCGGAATTTTTCGTGTGCGGTCGATTCGTACGTAGACGACGTCTTTTGCATCTGTTTCCAGCTCAAGCCAGGCACCGCGGTTTGGAATAACCGTCGCGGTATAGCCGCGCTTGCCGTTTTTATCGATCTTATCGCTGAAATACACGCTCGGTGAACGGACCAGCTGGGATACGATAACACGTTCAGCACCGTTAATAATAAATGTTCCGGTGTCAGTCATAAGCGGGAAATCACCCATAAATACTTCCTGCTCTTTTACTTCGCCGGTCTCCTGGTTAATGAGACGGACCTTTACCCGAAGCGGAGCAGAATACGTCACGTCGCGTTCTTTTGATTCGTCGACGGGATACTTTGGTTCTCCTAAACTATAATCGACAAATTCCAATACGAGGTTACCTGTAAAATCCTCGATTGGCGAGATGTCCTGAAACATCTCCTGAATACCTTCATCAAGAAACCATTGATAGGAAGCCGTCTGAATCTCGATCAAATTCGGCAGATCCAGCACTTCATTAATTCGTGCGTAGCTTCTTCTCTGGCGGTGGCGTCCATACTGAACTAGTTGACCTGTCAACTCATTCACCCCTCAAACCTAACGTTTTTATCATCAAGAGACATTACTGCCTCTGATTGATAGCATGATTAAACTGATCACAGACTGTGGAATGTGCCCCGAGAACGATACTTTGCTAATAATGGACACAGAGGATATAGTGTAGAAAATGCGCGGATAAACTCTGGAAACAAAGAAAAAAAGGGTACTAAGGTCTTCTCATACTGCATCTTCAAAGACGTCCATAGTTTTCTTGCCTTCACCCTTTTTCTTTCACGTTCTCTATTAAAATCTATTGACACGGCAGTGCTGTAATATGAAAGAGCATAATAACCCTATTTTCATATTCATACGCATTAAATAACACTAACACAACAGGTTGTCAACGTCAATGTTTTTTCCCGCAGAAGATAAAATACCCTTTAGCTTTTGCTTTCGTCTCTACGGCAAAGCCGATTTCTTCCAATTTCTTCTTTGTTGAAGGAGCTCCCTGCTTTTTCTGAATAACGACTGTGAGTTCTCCTCCTGATTTCAGCACTCTCCATGCCTGCTCGTACAGGCGGAAAACCGTATCCTTACCGGCACGGATCGGTGGATTTGAGACCACGGCTGCGAACGATTCCTCTTTTTCCCCGGCGAGAAGATCCTGTTCGTATATTTTTACGTTGCGGATTTTATTCGTTTCCGCGTTTTCCCGGCTCAGCTCCACCGCCCGCTCGTTCACATCCACCATATGCACGGTCCGTTCCGGAAACAAACGGGCAGCTGTAAGTCCTATCGGGCCCCATCCGCAGCCTGCGTCAATAAACGGGCCGGTCACTTCCGGTTCCTGCAGGTTTTCTACGAGAAGACGGGAGCCAAAATCAACGCCCCGCTTGGAAAAAACTCCTTCGTCCACCGTGTATACGAGTTCCACCCCGCTGATTTCTTCTTCCATTCTTACCCGGCGGCTTCCCGCAGACGGCTTTTTGGAATAATAATGATCGGACATTTTTTCTTCCTCCCATTCACATTTTCGTATTTGTCACACTTCTATTCGATAGGCTCTGGTAAAGCTCCGTGTTGTTATTGGAGTGCCTGCGGCTCATTTCACCTGCCGCGGAGA
>REBZ01000123.1 GCA_007692495.1 Alkalicoccus sp. | reverse complement strand
GGAGGAACAAGAAAGATTGTGAGGGGGCCGTATTCATTATGGAGTGGAAGGAAAAAACGCTTATCCCGACCCATATTGAAGTAGTATGGAATATATTTCAGGACCAGTATATAACGAAACTTATGCCCAAGGTCACCGAGCACAAACTGATTGAAGGAAAATCGGATACGATCGGTGCAAGGTACCGTCAGACTTCCCGGAATGGAAGAAAAACAGAAACTTACATTGTGGAAACAACCCAGTATCTCGACAGCCCCTCCCGTAAGGAGAAAGAGCTGCACTTTTTTCCCGATAATGCTTTTGAAGTAAAACTGCGCTTCATCCTCATTAAAATTAACGAAAATGAAACGGAGCTTATTTATGAAGGCAGTAAAAAACCAGTTAATTTAAAAGGAAAACTTAAGCAGAAGCTTTCCACTACCCGTGCCCGCAGGCATGGTATTCAGAAAGTTGTTCAGCATATTATCCGGGAAGCAGGAGCGTAAAGGGGCGTACAGAAGGAATACATTTCCCTCGGCGGGCAAGGTCCTTCTATCAGCATCGGAGCTTTAACAGGGACACTTATGCAGCATTATTGCACCATGATGGGTGAAAAGGCCCTTTTATCGTACTGGAACCTCCTGCCTGAACAGGAGGAACGAAGCCTGGTTGGACGGAAGATCTGTCTGGGCGGAGAAATCAGCTGAAGCCGGCCCGTCCTTACTTAGCTGCTTTATTTTCAAGGCAGCCTGTAAGAAAGTAAAATAAGGCTGTCTCTGCGAAATCCGGAGACAGCCTTATTTTAATGGGCCGGCCGGAAGCGAAGCTTTCTCCAGCAATCAACCACGAATTTTAATATAATTACCGGAATTTATGAGCGGGAAGGCCCTGTTTTTCCAGTTCTCCCCACAGAAAATTTTCCAGGGCATAGGGAGCTTTATTTTGAAGCTCCGCGGACTTTTCTTTCGTCAGATTAAGCTTATACCTTTCCATGCCGCCCTGGACGATAATAAAAAAGTTCCCGTTGAAAAATGACTGGCCTGCATCCACTTCATAAACAAAGTCCTTCATCTTTCTGTTGAGTATTCCTGCGACGGTTTCAAAAAACTTTTCCGGTGTGACCGCCTTGCTGTAATAACCAAATGCCACGCTCATTGCAATCGCTCCTCTTAAAGAAATTCAACATACATTTCCAATAGAAGAACAAAAACTCCCCGGTTTCATTAAAAGTAATGAAACCGGGGAGCAACCCGTACCTGTTCATTCATCACTCAAAGCCTCTGCTTTGCTGGAAGGGGCACCTTGCGTAAGCAGGTTGCCGTGGAGTCGTCGAGCCAGGTCTCTCATCCACTCTGGATAAATGTATGTTGTTAGATGCAGTATAAGGCATGTGACAGGAAATGTCCAGAACGGTTACAGCTGCAGTTCTTTTCTTTCTTCCTCATTGAAAACCCGTGACCGTGTCAGGAAACGTTTTCCTTCCGGACCTTCAAGTGAAAACATACCGCCGCGGCCGTCCACAACATCAATGATCAGCTGAGTATGCTTCCAGTATTCATACTGATCTTTAGCAATATAAAACGGGGAGCCGCCGATTTCTCCGAGATGTACGTCCTGCTCTCCAATCCGCAGTTCACCATCCGGATAGCACATCGGGGAGCTGCCGTCACAGCAGCCTCCCGACTGATGGAACATAAGCGGTCCATGTCGTTTTTTCAAATTTTCAATCAGATCAAGCGCTGCATCGGTCGCTGTTACACGTTCTGCCATGTTGTTTCATCCCTTTCTTAGAAGAATCCTTTCGGCTCTTCGCTGTAGCTGACGAGCAGGTTCTTTGTCCGCTGGTAGTGGCTGAGCATCATGAGATGGTTTTCACGGCCGATACCGGACTTTTTATAACCGCCGAAGGCAGCGTGGGCCGGGTAGTCATGAAAGCAGTTCGTCCATACCCGCCCGGCCTGAATAGACCGTCCAAAATGATACGCTGTGTTGACGTTTCGTGTCCAGAGGCCGGCGCCGAGACCGTAAAGCGTATCGTTGGCAGTTTCGAGCGCTTCTTCTTTATCCTTAAAGCTTGTAACAGAAAGAACCGGGCCGAAAATTTCTTCCTGGAAGATACGCATTTTGTTGTGCCCTTCAAAAATCGTCGGCTGCACGTAATATCCGCCGCTCAGATGACCCTCGAGCTCTGCTCTTTCACCTCCGCAGATAAGTTTGGCACCTTCCTGCTTCCCGATATCAAGGTAGGAAAGGATTTTGTCAAACTGTTCCTTGGATGCCTGGGCTCCCATCATTGTTTCTGTATCGAGCGGATCGCCTAATTTAATTTTCTTGACGCGCTCCACCGCTTTTTCCATAAATTTATCGTAAATGGATTCCTGAATCAGGGCCCGGGAAGGACACGTACATACTTCCCCCTGGTTCAGGGCGAACATCGTGAATCCTTCGAGAGCTTTATCAAGGTAGGAATCCTCCTGCTGCATGACGTCCTCGAAGAAAAGGTTTGGTGATTTTCCACCGAGCTCGAGCGTCACTGGAATAATGTTTTCAGAGGCATACTGCATGATCAGGCGTCCGGTCGTCGTTTCTCCTGTGAAGGCGATTTTATCAATACGGGAGTTGGAGGCCAGCGGTTTTCCGGCTTCCACACCGAATCCACTGACAACGTTCAGCACGCCGGGCGGCAGAAGATCTTCAATCAGTTCAAGCCATACGAAGATGGAGGAAGGTGTCTGTTCAGCCGGCTTCAGCACGATACAGTTGCCTCCCGCAAGCGCTGGTGCAATTTTCCACGCTGCCATCAGAATCGGGAAGTTCCACGGAATAATCTGGCCTACAACGCCGATCGGCTCATGAAAGTGATAGGCGACGGTGTCCTTGTCTATCTGGCTGATACCGCCTTCCTGCGTGCGGATGGCAGAAGCAAAATAGCGGTAGTGATCGATGGCCAGCGGAATGTCGGCAGCGAGTGTTTCCCGGACGGCTTTTCCGTTTTCCCACGTTTCTGCTACAGCAAGCTTTTCCAGATTTGCTTCCATCCGGTCGGCTATTTTATTCAGGATGCCGGCTCTTTCTGTTACTGACATCATGCCCCAGTCTGCTTTTGCTTCATGTGCAGCATCGAGTGCAGACTCGATATCTTCTTTGGAGGAGCGGGCCATTTTTGTAAACACTTCTCCCGTGACGGGAGTTACGTTATCAAAATATTCCCCGTTTGCCGGCGGCTGGAATTTCCCGCCAATGTAGTTGTCGTATTTTTCTTTGAAGTGTACTACACTGTCTTTTGAGTTAGGTACTGCATATTTCATCCACGATCACCCTCCTGTTTATATGGTAAATACACAAAAATTGTAAGCGGTTTCATAATACCATAAAAGGAGGAATTTTCAAATAATTTTGTTTTGGTTAAATCTTCCCTGGGAATAAAAGAAGTAACACGAGGCAATAATGAAGAGGGGGAGTTATGTATGAAAAGGGAGCTGCCTTTACGCGCTTCATCACTCTGGAGAGAAAAAGAGCTGCAGTCCTTTCCGGCACTGGATAAGGACGTGGATGCGGAAGTGTGCGTGATCGGAGGCGGAATAGCCGGGGTGACAACAGCTTTTGTGCTGGCAAGACGAGGCTTCCGTACTGCTTTGATTGATGCTGGACAGATGGGAGGAGGAGCCACGGGATATACGACCGCCAAGGTGACTTCCCAGCACGGAGCCGGCTATGCCTCGATACTGGATACGTTTGGGGAAGATAAGGCCGCCTTATATTACGATGCCCAGGAAGATGCGATCGCCTGGACGGAGAGAATGTGCCGCAAGCTGGATATTGACTGTGGATTCGAGCGGCGTCCGGCGATTCTCTATGCAGAAACAGAAGAAGGATCCCGGCTCCTGGACAAGGAAGCCGAGGCGTACCAAAAACTCGGTCTCGACGGAAAACTGACGGAAAAACATGAACTTCCTTTTCCTGTGAAAAAAGCATTAATGATGCACGATCAGGCCCAGTTCCACCCGGTCTGTTTTCTTGCTAAACTGCTCCGTTATCTGGAAGTGGAAAATATGCCGGTGTATGAGCACACGAGAGCTGTAGACATAAAAAGAGGGGAACGGCCGGAAGTCATCACAGAAAATGGGCATACTATCACGGCGGATCACGTAGTAATGGCGACCCACTATCCGTTTAAAGACTTATATTCTCTTTATGCGGCCCGCCTTCATGTGGAGCGGTCGTATGTTGTTGCGGTGGAACTGAATGAAAAGGTTCCACGCGGAATGTATTTAAATGCGGAAAGTCCAAAGCGTTCGATGAGGCAGACACCGGGGCCCGGCGGCAGAGACTTTCTTCTTATAGGAGGAGAGGGGCATACGTCCGGTCAGAAAACGGATACGATGGAAAATTATCAAAGGCTGCTCGACTATGCTGCAAGACACTTTAACGTCAGAGGAGCCCACTACCGCTGGTCGGCCCAGGATATTTCCACGCTGGACGGTCTTCCTTACATTGGTCCGATGACCCCGGGGAAAAAGGATGTGTATATTGCGACCGGTTTTGCCAAGTGGGGAATGACAGGAGGCATTGCAGCCGCCCATGTGATTGCGGACGGCATCCAGGGCCGGAGGAATCCTTATGCGTCCCTGTTCACACCCTCCCGCTTTAGTCCGGGACAGGACATGAAAAATGCCGTTAAAGAAAATATGGATGTAGCAAGAAGTTTTGTTAAAGGAAAGCTCGACCGCGGACACCGGAAAAATCCGGAGGATCTGTCCCCCGGTGAAGGGTCCGTCATCCAGTTTAAAGGAAGCCGGGCCGGAGCCTACCGGGATGAAGCGGGCCGTCTCACTATTGTGGATACAACGTGCACGCATCTTGGGTGTGAACTGGCATGGAACAATGGGGAAAGTTCGTGGGACTGCCCGTGCCACGGTTCCCGGTTCGATCCGGACGGAAAAGTGCTGGAAGGTCCGGCGCTGAAACCGCTGAAAAAGCTTTCCGAAGAAGAATAGAAGAAAGCCGTTTTTTCCGAATCAGACAGTAGTCCTTAAAGCAGAACCTCTGTTAGTGTTATAGTTGTTATGAGGAATCCTTACTTCAGCCCGTCAGCGGTTACAGAGTACAGGAGAAAGTCCGGAAAGTTTAACAGGAAACAAACCAGCCCGAATCATTCAAGGAGGATGTTTATGCTCAGCGAAAAATTAACCGAAGCACTGAATGAACAAATGAACTACGAATTTTATTCGGCCCACGTTTACCTCGCTACCGCAGCCTACTGTTCGGCGGAAAGTCTGGACGGTTTTGCTAATTTTTTTCTCGTCCAATCGGAAGAGGAACGGTTTCATGCGATGAAATTCTACAATTTTATTAACGATATGGGAGAGCGTGCGGCCATAAGCGGCATGGATCATCCATCCAACACGTTTACCTCCGTACTGGAGACGTTCGAAAAATCCCTGGAGCATGAAAAAGAAGTTACGCGGCGTATTTATCGTCTGGCGGACCTGGCTATGGATGAAAGAGAACACGCCACGATGACTTTTCTGAACTGGTTTATCGAAGAGCAGGTGGAGGAAGAAGCGTCCTTTGATACACTGATCCAGCGTCTGAATCGGATCGGGGAAGATAAAAACGCTTTTGAAATGCTGGACTCGGAGCTGGCGAAAAGAACGTTTACCCCTCCGGAATAAGCTGAAAGAGCAGGACTGCGGGAGGTACTTTCGCTAAAAAGAAAATCAGCCGAAGACCTATGTTTAATTGAAAGCAAATCCGGCAATACTAAACACTAAGCGATGAATTACAAAAAGGAGGCCAACAATTATGCCAATTTTAGAACTCAGTGTCGTACCGGTCGGAACAGGATCAGAAAGCTTCGGAGACGATGTAGAAAGAGCAGTAGCCATTATTGAGCAGAACGGTCTGAACTATCAGGTGACCCCGACTTCCACGATTGTGGAAGGCGATATTGATAAGCTGTTCGATGTAGCTCAGGCTATTCATTTAAACGAAATTCAAAAAAATGCGCCCCGCGTAGTGACTACAATGAAAATTGACGATCGTAAAGACAAGGATATATCCCTGGACAGCCAGGTAAACCGCGTAAAAAAATAAGAGAATGCAATAAAGAAGCTCCCGCATCGTTTTATGCGGGAGCTTTTTTTCTATCTTTCGGAAACTGCGGCTGTATTTTGAAATTCTTCTTCTGCTGCATTTTCCTGATTTAACCGGGCTGCTTCTGTTTTTCGAATGTCTGCCTTAATTAGAAGCGTGCAGATGAGTGCAAGAGCCATCAGGCTGAGAAAAATGTAGAAAACCGGAATATAGCTGCCGGTGCGCGCGTAAACCTGCGTCACAATCTGAGGCCCGATAATACCTCCGAGTGACCACGTAGTGAGGAGATAGCCGTGGATCTGGCCGAGACGCATCGTGCCGAATAAGTCGCCGACGAAAGCCGGAAGATTGGAAAATCCCCCTCCATAGCAGCTGACGACAATAAAGATAAACAGCTGAAACAGGATAACACTCGTAATATTCGGAAAGCTCAGAAAGGCAACGACCTGTACAACGAAGAAGATCAGGAAGACATTGGAGCGTCCAAGGTAATCCGAGACCGCAGCCCAGGCAAGCCGGCTTCCCCCGTTAATTATACCCATAATACCTACCATTGTACCGGCCGCGGCGGCGGTCATTCCGACAGTTTCCTGAGCCATCGGTGAAGCGACTGAAATCATCATAATACCGGCACTTGTGTTAATAAGCATCATCGTCCAGAGAAGCCAGAATCGGCGCGTCCGGACAGCCTGGGCAGCTGTCATCTGGGAAAGATCCCTCTTTACGACTTTTTTGCCGGAATCAATATCCGCCTGCATTCCGGGAGGCATCCAGCCTTCCGGAGGCGGAGCGATGTAGGCAGCTCCAAGAATCATTAAAATAAAGTAGGCAATACCGAGCACGTAAAATGTGCTGGAAATACCAATCGTGCCCATCAGGTTCGCCGCAATCGGAGCGGTGATCAGAGCCCCCATACCAAAGCCCATAACGGCCATGCCTGTGGCCAGCCCCCTGCGGTCCGGGAACCATTTTATGAGTGTCGAAACAGGTGCGATGTAACCGAAGCCGAGTCCAAGTCCGCTTAGAAAACCATATGTAAGAAGAAAAAGCCAGACAGAATCAACAGCAACAGAAACACCCGCACCAATCTGCCCGGCGCTGAAAAGTACTGCTGCGTAAAAAGCAGAACGTTTCGGTCCCTGCCTTTCGACAAAGCTGCCAAAAAATGCGGCGGAGAGCCCGGCGAGAGCCATCATGATCGTAAAGGCAATGGTTATTTGAGTAGTGGACCACCCCATTGCTTCATTAATAGGATTTGTGTAAACACTGTACGCATAAGCAGCACCTATCGACAAATGTATTGCAATAGCCGACAGGGCAATTAACCAACGGTTCTTCATGGAACATCCCTCCAGAAACCTTGTGAATATTTTAACTATTCTAACTTAAGATAGTAAGCGTTTTCACATGATAAATCAATAACTGTGTCCAATTTGTGTAAAATAGGTGCTTTTGTCTGGTAATATTTTGGGGATTGAAGTTATTTAGTAATAGGGAAAAACTCGTTATTTAATTGACAGTTCATTATATAGATGGTAGATTAAGGATATACGTTCGTTATCGAGAATTAAATTAAGTTATTTAAACATATGAAGCTTATTCAATGCTCTTTTCCTCATTTTGAAGGAAAACTATGCTGCTCATCCGTGTTTTTTATGAGAGCGCCTTCAGCTCCTCCGATAAATAATCATGAACTTTAGCCCAGCTGTCAGAAAAGAGGCTTCGAATATAATGAGAAAATCAGCATGGTTTGTTCGTTAATTCAATAAAGGGGGGATCCCTGGTGGGAGCGGTTGCAGGCGTTATCCGGCCGGACCGGAAAATAGAAGCAGAAGAAGAAGAGAGGATATTCCGTACACTGGAAACATATCAGTCGGATGCTCTGCAGGTATGGCGTGACGAGGGGGCGGTTATTGCCTGTGCACATCAATGGCTCACCAGTGAGAGTGTAGGAGAGAGGCTTCCTTTTTTGTATAAAGGCCGCTTCGTCGTTACGGCAGATGTGGTACTGGATAACAGAAAAGATTTGTTTTACGACCTCAATATTCATCCCTCCCGGCGCCGGTATATGACCGATACGATGCTTCTGGCAAGAGCGTTTGAAACATGGGGACTGCGGATGGTCTACAAAGTGCTTGGAAGCTTTGCAGCAGCCATCTGGGACAAGCACGAAAAAAAACTTTTTCTTTTCCGCGATAATTCAGGTTCACGGACACTCTACTACTTCCACCGGAACAACACGGCTGCTTTTTCTACGACGAAGGAAGTACTGCTTCAGCTTCCGGAAGTGGGGAAAAAGTTCAATGAAAACTGGATTGCCCAGTTTATTGCTCTTCCGTCCAACGTGGAGGCGCTGGACATGAATATAACAGTATTCCGGGACATTCAGCAGGTACCACCTTCCTCCATCGTTATTATCAGTGAAGGAAAAACAACCGTCAAACCGTACAGTCTAATCGATCCTCATTACCGGATTATACTGAACCGGGACGAAGAATACGAGGAGGCTTTCCGAAGTATTATGGCAGAGTCCGTGCGAAGCAAGCTGCGCACCAGGGGGAAGCAGGGATCACTACTGTGCGGCGGACTCGGCTCAGGAATCGTTGCAAGTATGGCAGGAAGAGAGTTAAATTATCCTCTTCACACATATACCGTGAAGCCGAAAAAAGACTTTCATGCCTGGGCAGACAGCCACGAGGCTGCTAAGGAAATAACGGCTTTGGAAGAGACGGGCCACTGCGGCGGCCATATAAAAAATAGAATGCTGACGCTGGATGGATCCCATCCGCTCGCAAAGCTCGGTAACCATCTGACCATGCTGGAAACACCATTTAAGTCTACGGACACTTTTTTTCGCCGGGAAGAGGTGCACAAAGCAGCGAAAGAAGACTCAGTACGGGTTCTTCTGAACAGCTCCCGCGGAGAAAATACTATTTTATGGGGGTCCCACCGGCTGAATCATTATTATTACACGAGGATGCTGAAGAAAATGAAATGGAAACAGCTGAATGGGGAACTGAGTTCCTACGCGGCCCATTACGGCATCCCCTTGAAACAAGTGCTTCCGGTCCTCGCGAAAAAAGCACTGAAACAAAAAGTACGGGATTCCGGCAGCATGCCGAACTGGATCCATCCGGATCTGGCGAAAAAAACCGGCGTGTTTGAACTGTGCAGAAAATACAGCTACCCGTTGACCGATCTGGGAGAACATCAGCTGAATGACTTCCGGAAACGGTCTTTGATGCAGAACTTCCACTGGAATAATGAGGGCACTGCCGCAGCAAAACTATCGCTCCATACCGGCGTATGGGAAAGAGATCCGACAAATGATTACCGGGTCATCCAGTTCTGCCTTGCGATCCCGGAAGAGCAGTTCGTAAAGCAAGGGCTGGAGCGTTCGCTTGCAAGACGGGCCTCCAAAAACATTCTTCCTGAAAGTGTACGTTTTCTCCCGCACAGGGAAGATTCTGCCGCAGCAGATGCTGTCTACCGGATGAAGGAAGCTTGGGGGACTTTTTGTCTTGAAGCGGAAGAGATGGTAAGGGAAGGCCGGATCGCGGAGTGGGTGGATATGACATATATTTCCAAAATAACTGAGGAAATACCGGGTGAGCCGTCTCCTTCCTATGGAAAAGACGTCCGCTTCCGTATATTAAGCCGGTGCCTCGTTCTCAACAGATTTATTAAAATGCACGAATCGGGATGACTTACAAGCCGCCGAAAAAAGGAAAAAAACGATCTATATGAAAAAGTGCAGGACGAATCCCGTCCTGCACTTTTCAGTTCTCCAGGGCAGTTTTGATGGGTAATTAAAGGATTATACTAATTTCTGTTTGCATTTTAATTTAGAAGTGCTATGATAATAATTGTCGACTAATTGATAATGAATATCATTATCAATAAATATTACACAGGTACTTGTGGTTTACAAGTGGAGGAACGCTATGAAATTACGCTATGTACTCCTGCTTCTCGGCGTCCTCGCATTTGTCAGTTTGTTTATCGGAGTCAGCTCGTTATCCATTACTGAACTTTTCAGCATGACCGAAGAGCAGCGGGAAATCTTCTGGTCCAGTCGTATACCTAGAATGCTGAGTATTCTGATCGCCGGAGCAGGAATGGCTGTTGCCGGGCTCGTGATGCAGCAGCTTACCCAGAACAGATTCGTGTCGCCTACGACGGCAGGAACAATGGATGCCGCGAGGCTCGGCATGCTCTTCTCCATCCTGTTTCTGGCCGGAGCGCCAGCGCTCATCCGTATCGGTACAGCAGTTGCTTTTGCTGTAGCCGGCACGTTTATTTTCATGTTTATTCTCGAAAGGGTCCGTGGGAAGGATCCGATCTTCATTCCGCTTGTCGGACTGATGTTTGGTAATATTCTCGGATCGATTACGACATTTTTTGCCTACCGCTACGATTTGATCCAGAATATGACCGCCTGGCTGCAGGGGAATTTTTCAGCCGTCATTTCCGGGGAATATGAGCTTCTCTGGCTGACGGTCCCGGTACTCCTTTTTACATACTGGTATGCTGACCGGATCACTGCAGCGGGAATGGGGGAATCTTTTGCGAGAAACCTCGGTGTCTCCTACCGGACGGTAATTAACACCGGACTCGTTTCGGTTGCGCTGATTACATCGCTCGTCGTTCTCTCAATCGGAATGATACCGTTTCTCGGTCTGATCGTACCGAACCTCGTTACTATTTTCCGTGGGGGGCACATGAGGAAAAACCTTCCGTATACGGCTGTTGCAGGAGCTATGTTTGTTCTTATCTGCGACATTTTCGGAAGAACGATCATTTATCCGTATGAAATTCCGATCGGGCTGACTGTCGGGGTTATCGGAAGCGGGATCTTCCTTTATCTTCTGTTAAGGAGGGGCCGCCATGGGAGTTAAACAAAAGATAATCATGTTATTTATCATGATGCTTCTTCTTACGGCAGCATTTTTAACGATTGGTGCCGACGGTAACTGGGAGTACGTGCTTCAGCGCCGGGGCCGGATGGTTGCAGCTTTTATTCTGACGGGAGCGGCAATCACGTACGCGACCATCGTGTTTCAGACGATTACCGGCAACCGGATTCTTACACCGAATATTATCGGTCTTGATTCCCTCTATATGCTTCTGCAGACGTTTCTTGTATTTACGTTTGGTTCGCTGAGCGTTGTGATGGTCCGCGCAGAACTGAATTTTCTGCTTTCCACACTCCTTATGGTCGGTTTTTCCTTTTTGTTTTACCGGCTGCTGTTTAAAGGAGAAAGCTATCATCTGTATCTGCTTCTCCTTATCGGGTTCGTTTTCGGTACATTTTTCTCGAGTCTGACAACCTTTATGCAGGTTCTGATAGACCCGAACGAATTTCAGACTGTACAGAACCGGATGTTTGCCAGTTTTCAGCGCGTGCAGACAGACCTGCTTTACGCAGCCGGCGCGGGATTTATTCTGCTGACTGCAATAGGTATGAGAAGCAGGAGGATGCTTGATGTACTGGCGCTTGGAAGAAACCACGCCGTCAATCTTGGGCTGGACTACCAGCGGCTCGTCCGTCATCTGCTCATCCTTGTTACTATTCTTATTTCCCTTGCCACAGCACTGGTCGGTCCGATTATGTTCTTAGGCCTTTTGACAGCGAACGTCACGTATGAATTCATGCGTACACATGAGCACCGATGGCTGCTTCCGGCAGGGATGCTCGTCGGTGTGAACACGCTGC
>REBZ01000047.1 GCA_007692495.1 Alkalicoccus sp. | reverse complement strand
AAGAAATTAGCTGAAGCCGGCCCGCCCGGAAAGCGTCCTGCGGAGGCGAAAGCAGAGAAATGTATACGCCTGTATAAAAAATACTTTATAAACAGCCTGGAGACCGTACCCCCGGCTCCAGGGGTACGGTCTCTTTCACTGAGTAGATTCCTTTATATTTTGGATTAATTTCTGTTTTTCTCCTGCTTTCTTTAGAAAAGCAAATAAGAGAGGTTCAGCTCTTTCAAAATTGTTATTCCAGCGTAACTCGAATACCTTTCACTTCTTTATTCCGGATGGCGTAAGCGTGCTCCCCGGTTACCAGACTGTCACGAATTTGATATGTTCGTCCGTCATTATATGTCAGCTCATAAACTGCCGGCACCGCAGCGTTTTTCCCGTATGTCGCTTTCCGGTCTTTATTGCTGTACGTTACGAGACAGTGACCGAACAGCATAAAACTGAGCGTGCCATCCTCTTTAAACAGCCAGTCTGCAAGCACCGGAGACAAGCGGAATGCCAGCTTTCCGTCTGTCATGACAAAAGGAGAAGGACCGGCCATCATCCAAGTCCACATATTTAGAAATTCCACCGTTGCGCCGCTTAACCTTGCAACAAACCCTCTTCCATGTACCTTCGGATCAGGATGTGCGGAGCTTGCTATAAAAGAAGAATGCTCCAGTATACTCCTGCCGTAGACTTCAGGATCCATAAAAGGAATAAGGATATTTTCGGCGTCCTTGTAAAACTCGTCTACGAGCCCGGCCTTCAAAACTTCGAGCAGGTATTTATATTCCATATGAAGAAAAACAGATTCATTTTCCAGCCAGCCTGGAGTGAAAGACTTTGCTCTCCCAATTTCATTCGGCTCTCCCTGAATAGAAGCAGAGACTTTGTACATCTTCAGCTTTTCGTCAAATAAGTTCGACTGCTTTACTTTTAAATACAGATCTCCTGCTTCCTCCCTGCCGGAAGTCTTCAGCGCTTTTACTGCTCCTTCCAGGTATGGAGTGACGGCGTTCGGCTTCAGGTCCGGCATCTGAAGATTCTCTTCCGAAAGATTGTTTCCTTCTGGCTGAAAATAAAAGTAGGTCGGTGGAATAGTCTCGTACGATTTGACGGTTTCTACAGCCGGCTTAACGATCGAAAGCATCTGCTGAATTTTTTCATTTATTTCTTCCCGGCTGTATACCTTCTCTGTACCGGCTACTCCATCCCGTACAGATGCCCGGTAATTTTCCTTATGATTATTTACGTGGTGCCAGTACATCAGGGGATCGGTTTCTCCATTTTTCTTGTGCCTGAGAATTTCTTCTGTCAGTCCCTCGATCAGCTCAGCACCTTCCGAGGGAAGCCGGATTTTTCCGTTTCCTTCGGTGTTTTGCAGAAGAAGCAGCAGCCGGTAAAGTTCCATTAATTCCGACGTGCCGGATCCCAGCATTCCGGGCAGCCCGTTTAAGGAGTCATTCCATCCGGGTTTATCAGCTTCCATCTCCAGTCCTAGACCATAAGGGGCTGCGGCAGACGTTTTTACAGCAGCAAGCAGCACGAGTTTGGAATACAGGTTCGTTTCGTATACATTCCCGTTTTTATCCCTTGTCCAAGGGCTATCTGCATCATACTTCTGATTCCCGCTTTTTGTTACTGCCTCATACTGGCGGATTTTTCCGTTTCTCAACACGTATCTTTCTTTTCTCGGCTTAATATACATGCCGCTGTCGTAAAAAGGATAGTCTCTTTCAAAAAACAGTTTTTCTTCGTGGTCCGGATAGACGGTAAGAAAATTATCGATTAAATCCAGGTTGTACGTCCAGTGGTCAATCCAGTATCCTTCCCCGTAAGCCGCCTTATACAGCTGCTCCGAGGAAGCAAGCAGCACTGCCAGCAGACTGTAAAAATCCTGGCTGAAAGTGCTCTGTCTCTCCTCCAGAAAATGCTTCACTTCACCAGGAGTAAAGCTTTCATTCAAAAATTTCTTTACGTGCTTCCCATCTTCCTTAGAGAAGAAAGATAAAATTTCATCCATTTTTTCCGGCAGTAATTTGAATCGGACACCCTGCACCTGCAGCGGATTATAGCCGTCGAGCTGAATCAGACTGATAAACTGATGAACGTTCGCGTCGTACACATCCGGTTCAAAGAAGACATCCATCCGCCGGTTCTGGTTAATGTCACGATAGTTCCCGTTTCCCTGGGAATAGTACGTCGGGTTGGTTGAGAAAAAATTATAATCCCTTTCCAGATCCCCATGTTTTCTTGAATACAGGTAAAAAACGCTTTTCTTTTCCCCAGTTTCAAATACTTTCGGAAAGCCACCCCGAAGTCCGTTATCCAGGTAGCTCTGCCTCGTATAGGCATCAAACACCCCACTGCCCGTTGCTGCGTCTGCCGGAGAAAGAAGCTCCCCGGTAATTTCGAGTGCTTTCGTTCTGGCAGCCGCAAGCTTCTCCCGTGTGAAACTGGACGCTGCTAATTCCTCTATTTTTTCGAGAGAAGAAGCAGCTCCCATCACGCTCCAGACTTCTACACTTTCTCCCGGTTCCAGCGAAGTCTGCAGCGGTGTAAATCCGGAAGAAACCTGATTTGTCGTCTGCTGCTCCTCTGCTGTAAGTTCTTCCAGGGACAGCCCCAGGAACTTTTCCGGGTAATGAAGAGAAGTGTCTGACCCAAACAGTACGGTCCGGTCGACCACAGGATCCGGCCGGTATTCTTCTCCTCCCTGAAAAACTGTACTCCAGTAGTAACTGCCTTCTTTCGTTTCCTTTACTTCGGAGCTGTCTTCGATGCTTCCCCGCAGCATATAGCAGGCAGTGTTATCTTTCAGTTTTTTCACTTCAAACCAGCTTTTCAGCGTGTTGCCCAGTTCTTTGTAAGGCATGTTTTTTACGCCCGACGGAAGTATCGCCGGCAGCCCGTCGATCATTTCTATCATCTGATCGTCGTCTGCTGTATTGGTCACTTTCACAAAACGCACAAGTCCCCCGGCCGGAAGCTCCGGAAGTGAAAAATATTCTGCCTGGACAGTGAGGCCCAGTACCGTGTTCGTATGTTCCAGCTTCAATACATTTTCGGAAACATTCATTTTTTCTGTAACGCCTTTTTGATATTTGCTTTGAATAGAAAAAGGTTCTATGAACTGGTCCGCACCTTCTTTATTAACCTTAATAAACGTTCGGAAACCTTGGCTGTAGACCATCTGATATGCTTTATCCGCCGGAAAAAATTCCATCACAGCATGGTCTTTATCCTTCACGCCGAAACCGGCGATGCCCTGGCCGCGGTTCACATAAAATGCCCAGATCGGGATGCCGTTCTCCCCCGCGATACCCGGAAGAAAACTGGAGAAGGTCGGCAGATGCTGGTAGTTATCCATAGTAAATGAATGGTCGTTCTCTAATCGATACATTGTATACCTCCATCAGGATCATTTGTTTTCAAAAAACGGCCATGACGGGATCGTCATGACCGTTTCAGGCTGTTAATAAACTATGTTCCCTTATTTTGTACAGGGGCCCTTCTATTAACACAGAGTTTGAACAGAGACACGTATGCAGCGTCCCTGCACCACGAGAGATGAAAAGGTCCTTTTACCATCATGCAACTTCCTGTCTAAACAGAAGGAATGACCCCTGTTTAGACAGGAGATGCTGCGTTGTCTTTTTATCGTAAGCTGCAGTGGACATGGTGGGACTCCGGAGCGATTAAGGACGACTCCACTCCGATCGCCAATAGGAGGGCGGAATCAGCTGAGGCCGGCCCGCTCGGAAAGCACCCCGATGAAAACGAAAGCAAACGCCTCTCTTTATTTTCAATGCAGCTAAGAAGAAAAGTTTTATCAGCTCTTTACAGCACCGTCTGTAATACTCTTAATAAACAACCGGTTGAACAGAAGGAATACGACAATCAATGGAACTGTCGCCCAGAATGTTCCGGAAAGAATCATTCCGTAGTCGCGCACCCTGTCATCCATGAGTGAACGCAGCGCTACTTGAATCGTATGGGTGGACTGATCCTGAAGTACAACGAGCGGCCATAAATAGTCTCCCCATATAGCCATGAAAACGATAATTCCAAGTGTAGCAAAGGCCGGAAGAATGACCGGCACGATAATATTCCAGTAAATCCGGAAGTTGGAACAGCCGTCAATTCTGGCGGCTTCTATCAGTTCATCCGGTACAGAGCTGGAGATATACTGCCTCATCCAGAAAATACCGAAGGCGTTCATCAGTCCCGGCACGATTACGGCACGGAGATCACTGAGCCAGCCCAGTTCTGTAATAATGAAATACGTCGGTATTAACCCGAGCTGGGGTGGAATCATCATTGTTCCGAGAATGAAAACAAACAGAACAGTCCTTCCCGGAAAATGCAGTTTGGCAAAAGCGAAGCCTGCGAGTGAGCAGAGAATCAGTACACCAAACGTAATACTTGTCGTGACAATTAATGAATTAAGCATCGCCTGGAAGAACGGGATACTTTCCAGAACCTTTTGGAAGTTGGAAAACATTTCAGTCCCCGGCGTCATTACCGGCGGATTTCTGTTGATCAGGTTGTTTGGATTCGTAGCCATGACAAACATCCAGTAAAAAGGAAAGAGAGAAGCCAGACCTACAATTATAAGACTTGCGTAAATGAATACCTTAGCAGACTTCAGTTTATTCTTTTCGGAATTCATTATTTTTCACCTACCTTACCGGAGCGCCCGATTCTATTAACGAGAAGCAGATTCGCAGCTGAGAAAATGATGATGATAAAGAAGAGAACAATCGCTGTAGCGGAAGCAGTACCAAAGAAATTGCTTCCGAAAGCGTCACGGTAAAGATACAGAACGATACTGATTCCTTCCGGTCTGCCTCCCCGCCCCTGGAAAATATGCGGTTCCGCAAAAATCTGCAGCGCACCGATCGTTGCTGTAAACACCGTGAAAATAATAAACGGCTTGAGCATAGGGATCGTTATGTGCCATATCTGCTGCCGGAGTGTCGCTCCGTCAATTTTTGCCGCTTCATATAAATCATTTGGAATCGCCTGCATACCTGCCAGATAAATAATGGTATTATATCCTACCCAGCGCCAGAAAATCATCGCCGAGATTGCAACTTTTGCTCCCCATTCCGAACGGGTCCATGTAATCGGATCGATACCAAACAAACCTAAAAAGGAATTGACGAGACCGGACTCCTGATTGCTGAAAATAACACTGAAAATGATCGCCACTGCTACAATGGATGTAACATATGGCAGAAATACTGCCAGCCGGAAAACACTTTTGTACTTGATCAATACAGAATTCAGTGCAAACGCGAGCAAAAGAGCCACAATAAGCTGCGGAGCGGTTCCCATCAGGCCGATAATAATCGTGTTGTACAGGGATTTCCAAAAAAGAGGGTCGTTAAAAATGATATTGAAATTATTTAAACCGACAAATTCCATTTCGCCGAGCCCGTCCCAGCGGAAAAAGGCGAGATAAAAACTGAAAAGAATCGGAAATACTCCGAAAACGGCAAAGAGAAGATAAAACGGCGATATAAACAAGTAGCCTGATGCCATATCTTTCTGTTTTTGTGAAAAAAGTCTTTTTTTCGGTTTTTTCGGCTTCTTCACGTTGTTTTCTGATTCTCCGGAGTGTTTTTCAGTACCGGTATGCATATCTTTTCTAAGTGTGTTTGACATGTTGTACCTCCTTGTCCTGCCCCTGGTATGTATGAAAAAAGAGAGCGCAGTGAGACCACCACGCCCTCTCATCCACCAGTGTTATCTGGAAATTCTCTGCTCAACCCGTGTTAAAACATCTTCCCATTCCTCTTCCGGCTCTACGCCGTCGTAAACGTTATCGAGTCCGTCGAGAATTTCAGTGTTCACATCCCCGTACTGAGCTCCTTTATGCACATGCTCGTTTTCTAAAGCAGCTTCAGCAAAGACTTCTGCTGTATTCTGCCCACCGAAATAGTCATCACTGTATTCTGTGAACGTATCCATTTCATACACTTCCGGAGTGGATGGGAACAGCCCCATATTCTCGAATGCCTTTTGCTGCTGTTCTGGTGCCAGGAGCCATTCCATAAAAGCAAACGCTTCTTCCGGATGCTCTGTCTGATCCGGAATCGTTACATAGGAACCGCCCCAGTTTCCGCCGCCTTCAGGCATGGAAGCTACACGCCAGTTATCCTGATCCGGTGCATTGTCCTTAACTACTCCCTGCATCCATGCCGGTGCGAGAAGTGTTGCGTAACCGCCGTCGTCCATAGCTCCACCCCATTCAGGAGTCCACATGCCGTAGTTATCCACGTGACCCTGCTCGATCATTTCAGAAGTATCCATAAATGCTTCTTCCACATAAGGGGTAGAATCAAGAATCAGCTCATCTTCTTCATTAAAGTAATGCTCCGGTGCCTGATCACGTTTCGCGTTAAAAAGAGTTTCCGGATTGCCCGTCATCGGTGTGCCGGTTTCTTCGAGAACAGTGTCTGCTGCTTCCTCAAAATCTTCCCACGTTTGTAAAAGGTCCTCTACTTCTTCCGGATCGGAAGGAAGTCCTGCTTCTTCAAAAATGTCAGCCCGGTAAAACATGACAGTTGGACCGATATCTGTTGGCAGTCCAAACTGAAAATCTCCGTCAACGCTTGAACCGACTTCCCAAGCCCAGTCAAGAAAATCATCTTCAACGTCCTCTGCTCCAAGATCGTTAAGGTTTACGAAACGGTCTTCTGCGTTTTTGTAGCCGTCAATCTCTGACACTTCAATAGCAGCCATGTCCGGAGCACCGCTTCCTGCAGAAAGTGCAGTGAAAAGGTTGTTATGATGATCTTCCATATCAATTTCCTGGAACGTAATACTTACTTCCGGATTTTCTTCCACGTATTCTTCAGCCAGTTCCGGATAGCCGGTTGCGCCGAACAGCCAGAACGAAAGTTCTACTTCAGCATCGTCAGCCCCGAGATCCGTCACTTCTGCATCTTCTTCGTTTAGTTCATTGTTTACGTTGTCCGCCTGTGCCGCTTCATCATTTGCTTCATCGCCTCCGCAGGCAGCTGTCAGAAAAGCCATGGCGGTAAGAACTGTAAGCATACTGGATTTTTTCATCATTCATTCCCCCTGAAATATAATTTAATACCCCTTAAAGATGTTTTCAGACTGAAAGCTTCTTTCGGCTAAAAACTAAATCGGTTTCGTAAAAAAGAAAAAGTTTTGATTGAACCAGTGTGGTTCAATCTTTGTACTGTTCGAGTATGTCAGCAACTGAATCTAAATCGGTTTCGTAATGTCATTGTATAGCGTTCTGCTTTTTATGTCAACGCTTTCTTTGTAAGTTTTTTTAACATTCTTAAATCGGTGGATCAGCCCAATGTGTGCTCCTTCGTTTTCTTTAAACGGGGCAGGTCCGCCGCATGAATAGTGACACTTATAATCAGCAGCCCGGGAAGACTCACTATGAAAAATAAGTATAGCACCGGGAACAAAAACAGGATGTAGTGAACGATGACAATACTGCCCGCTGCGGCTGCCGTAACAACAGGAGTTGAAAAAGCGTATATAAAAGAGTACATAGCAGCGTGAACAGCTGAATAATTTTTATAGGCAAGAATCGGCAGAGCGTAAAAAACAAATATTAGGTACATAATCAGAAGAAAGAAATTGATGCCGAGCAGCATACTGCCGGGAAGTCCCTCCAGCCGGAAAGATACATAAAAATTCATGAAAAGGACGGCTCCTAGGACTGCTGCTGTAAGAAACAGGCCGTTGGCACGGAAAAAATATTTTTTGTAGAAAGTCCAGAAAATTTTCCAGGAACTTTCCTTCGTTTCTTCCTCCAAGTACCGGCTGAGAGTCCCATACATCGCAGCCGCTGCCGGACCGCCTCCAAAAATCACTCCTCCGAGAAGGGTTCCGAACAGAAAGTATATATTTACGACAGCTAAGCGGTAAATCCATTCAGACAGCGTTTGAATATGTTTCATCTTATCTGCCTTTTCTTTTCTGAGCATGATTCTCTTATTATCAATTCCGGCTCCACCCGGACTGACGTCTGCTCTATCTGATTGTTGATCATGTCCTTTAAAACATAGGCTGCCATTTTTCCTATTTTGTCCTTATCCTGCTTCACTGTTGTCAGCGGCGGATCAATATACCGGGAAGCTGTAATGTCATCGCAGCCGATAACCGCAAAATCTTCTATTTTTCTTCCACTCTGTTTAATCGCGCGTACTGCCCCCATCGCCATCAGATCGGACGCAGCGAAGACGGCTTCCGGACAATTTTCCTGTTCGAGAAGCTCCTTCATCGCCCCGAATCCACTTTCTTCAAAAAAGTCCCCGTGCTTAATCCATTCCTCATTCACCGGAAGCCCATACGTCTTCATTACTTCCCTGAAGCCGTGCAGTCGCTCACTGGAAATGTTGGAGGTTTTTTTCCCTCCTATAAAAGCGATATTTCTCTCTCCTAAAAGATAAAAATGTTCCACGGCGAGGGCAGATATTTTCGCATTATCGGTCATAATGTATCCGGAATGCTTTCCACTGAGCGGAAGATCGATCCCGATGCAGGGAATTTCGCTCTGGTCCAGTTCATAGACAGACGGTTCAACTTCATCTCCTCCGATAATGATACAGCCGTCCACGTTGTAGTGCTGACAGCGCGCTAAATAGTTTTCGTTGTTTTTATGAAATTTTTCGTTGGAGAAAAACAGGAGGTCATACCCTTCAGCCCCCATCGTTTTTTTAAACATACTCATAACATCCACGAAAAAAGGGTGATTAAAATTCGCATTTATCTTGCCGGCATAGATAACCCCTACTACTTTCGTAACTTTTTTCACTAAGGACTGGGCAGCGTAGGAAGGACGGTAGCCGTACTCTTCCATAATTCCGAGGACTCTTTCTTTCGTCTTCGCCCCGACATCGTCATAGTTATTAATAATTTTGGAAACGGTAGCCTGGGACACTCCTGCCAGCTTGGCAATTTCCTTTATTGTCATTTTCATTTCAAATTTCTCCTTTGCTGAGTACACAGACTTCTGCTGCACTTATCCGGTTTCTGTCTACGTATAAGTTTAACATTATTCCCCCGGGGAAAACATATAAGCGAAACCGTTTTATATTATTTAGATCAAATTATTTATCTTCGAAAAAATAAGTACCCTTTCTTTCATTGAAGCTTTTGACAAATCGAGAAAAATAACATATACTTTTTACGAAATCGATTTCGTAAATACGGTTAATTATACAATTTGTTCTGGAGGGATAAATATGCATCACGAACACAAACTGCCTTTCCCTGAAGATTTTCTATGGGGGTCTGCTTCTGCAGCTTATCAGATTGAAGGAGGATGGGACCAGGACGGCAAAGGGCCGTCTGTCTGGGATGTCTACACGAAACAGCCCGGGACCACTTATATGGATACTAATGGCGATATTGCAGTCGATCACTACAACCGGATGGAGGAAGACGTAGCACTGATGGCTGAAATGGGCTTAAAAACCTACCGCTTTTCCATCGCCTGGTCCAGAATTTATCCTGAAGGCAAAGGAGAAGTTAACGAAGCCGGCCTAGCCTTTTATGACCGCCTGATTGATCTGCTTCTGGACAATCATATCGAACCTATCATCACCGTTTATCACTGGGATCTTCCACAGGCGCTGATGGACGAATACGGTGGATGGGAGTCCAGAAAGATTATAGATGATTTTAACGATTACTGTGTTACTTTGTTCCAGCACTTCGGCGAAAAAGTTAAGTACTGGGTAACACTGAACGAGCAGAACGTCTTTATCGGCCTCGGCTACAAAGTTGGGCTTCATCCTCCGGGTGTAAAAGATGAAAAGCGTATGCATCAGGCCAATCACATTGCCAGCCTGGCCAATGCGAAGGCTGTCCAGTCCTTCCGGAAGTATGTCCCGGACGGAAAAGTTGGCCCGAGCTTTGCCCTGAGTCCAGTCTACCCCCGTACAAGCCATCCGGAAGACGTGCTTGCCGCTGAAAATGCGGAGGAAATGATGAATCACTGGTATATGGACGTTTACGTGCACGGAAAGTATCCTGAAGTAATCTGGTCCCACCTGGAACGTAAAGGCACAGCTCCTGAACTGCAGGAGGGAGACCTGGAACTTCTGAAGCAGGGTACGCCTGACTTTATGGGAATTAACTACTACCAGTCTACGACTGTTGAACGCAATCCTTTGGATGGTGTTGCAGAAGGTAAAATGAATACAACCGGTAAAAAAGGAACTTCTTCCGATTCCGGTGTGCCCGGCCTGTTCAAGACATGCCGGAACCCCGACCTTACAACGACAAACTGGGACTGGGAGATCGATCCAGTCGGTTTAAGAATAGGTATGCGGAGGATTCATAACAGGTATCATCTGCCGGTGCTTATTTCAGAAAACGGCCTCGGAGAATTCGACAAACTGGAAAACGGGCGGATTCATGATGACTACCGCATTGACTACATCGCCAGCCACCTTAAGCAGATCCAGGAGGCTCTTCAGGATGGAGTCGATGTTATCGGCTACTGCACATGGTCGTTTACTGACCTTTTAAGCTGGCTGAACGGATACCAGAAACGCTACGGCTTTGTTTATATTGACCGCGACGAAAAAGACGTCCGGAACCTCCGCCGCATAAAGAAGGACAGCTTTTACTGGTATCAGGACATTATTCAAAGCGGCGGTGAAAAGCTTCAGGAAAGGGTGGTGAATACCGATTGAATAAAGACAAATATTTAGCCTTTGATGTCGGTGGCACAAACGTTAAATGGGGATTGATCACGAATGATGGAAAAATTATAGAGAAAGGTTCCTTTTCCGCCGGAAACGGCTGTGGAGAAACCATTCTGAAAGCTTTGAAAGAAAAAATTGCTTTCTTTCGTTCTTCAGTCAACGGAATCGCTGTATCAGCCCCGGGATTCATTCATCCTTCCACCGGTTTCATTGAAATGGGTGGTGCCATACAGGAATTTGACGAGTTCAACCTCCAGACTTATTTGGAGGAGGCATCCGGACTGCCGGTTTCTGTGGAAAACGACGTAAACTGTGTCGCGCTTGCCGAAAAATGGCTCGGCAGCGGACGGGAGCTGAACGATTTCTGCTGCCTGACTATAGGCACAGGAATCGGCGGCGCACTGTTTTTAAACAACGAACTTTACCGCGGACATGCTTTTCGCGGCGGAGAGTTCGGCTTCATGATTACGAAAGGCCTTCATAATATCAGCCCGGAACAGGACAGCTTAAGCAGCTGCGCTTCCATGACAAGCATCCGGGAAAAATACGCCGAATATTATTCCCTTCCTTTTGAAGAAGTTACCGGTGAAAAAGTGTTTGAGGAATACGACCGGAAGAATCCCGTCGCTGTAAATATTATCGAAGATTTTTACGAAACGCTGGCAATCGGTATTTATAATATCGTTTCGGTTTTAAACCCTGAGAAGGTGCTGATCGGAGGAGGTATAACGAGCAGACCTTCCTTCCTCGAGGAGTTAAAATCCCATCTTGTTTATATCGACCGTGTTTTCGACCTCAGTGTTGATACGTGCCATTTTAAAAATGATTCCGGCTTAATAGGTGCTCTCGCCTTCTTCAAAAAAAAGTACACCCCGGATTCCAAAAAACTGAGAACTAATTTCGAAAGATCGATATAATGACAGAGCCCGCGGTTTCCTGCCGCCCGGCAGACAAAAACAGACCGCAGGCGCGAAAGAATCCAGATAATCAGGAATTGGAGCAGCCCCGAAAGTAAACCGGGCTGCTTCTTTATTATGCGGAAGAAAAAGGATAGATAATGATTGGTGCAATAAAGTTTTTCCGAGATCAAAAGCATTTTTCCTTCTGCCTGGTTCCTGATGATTAAAAAGAAGCCTGTAATGATTAATTTTCCTTGAAGACAAGTTTATACTGACAATAAATTTTTTATAATGATTGAAAACCTTCTTAATGACAGAACATCCGCCTATAATGATTAAACTCCCCCTGTTAAAGTTTAAATGCTCCTTTATAATGATTAAAGACGAGCCATCCTTAAAAGAAAAAAGGCTGTCCCCTTCTTCCGGGTGACAGCCTTTTACTTACATTTATTTAATTAGCTCTGTTAAAGCCTGGTGTTGGTATATGCAGAAAACTTCACTTCAACTCGGCAGGCTTGCCGTGGAGGAGATTTCCAGCTTC
>REBZ01000001.1 GCA_007692495.1 Alkalicoccus sp. | reverse complement strand
CGACGCCGGAAGCTCCGGATCTCCATTATATTTTTCACAAGTTTTCTGAAGAAAAAATCAAGGCGGTCGTTCTGGAAGTGACTTCTATCGCCATATCCCAGCGGCGTGTCGACGGAGTTTTGTTCGATATAGGTATTCATACGAACCTGACCCCGGAGCACATTGATTACCACGGCTCATTTTCGCAATATAAAGCAGCAAAAATGCATATGTTCCAGCACGTTAAAAAGGCCGTTGTGAATCTCGATGATGAAGGGATGGGAAAGGATCTTGCTGCCTCGTTCAGCGGACCGATGCTCACATACGGTATGCGGGGTGAGGGGGATGTCCGGGCTGCTGTCAAAGAGATCGCCGCGGAAGGTACTTTCATCACGTTGTTTCTTTACAAAGAAGAACATGTTGTGTTCCTGCCGTTTTTCGGTGATCACAATATCGCTAACTTCCTGGCCGCCGTATGCGCCTGCCTGCATATGGAAGTACCTGTTCCAAAACTTCTCAAGCAGACGCACGCCGTACAGACACCGGCTGGAAGGTTCCAGTTTATCGATACGTGTGAAAAGTTCAGGGTTATTACAGATTTTGCCCATACTCCGGATGCTTTGAAAAAAGTAATTGCCTCTGTCAAAAAGATGAACTACCGGAGGCTGATTCTGCTTATAGCAGGAAACGGAATCCGGGACAGGAGCCAGCATCCTGAACTCGCGGAGGCGGTGGAGGGTGAGGCGGAAACTGTCATCGTGACCGTGGAGCATCCGGATCGTAAAGATCGTCCGGAAATTTTGAAAGAAGTGCTTGCAGGGTTCAGGGCAGCACCAGCACATACCGAACTTTATCGTGACAAAGGAGTAGAAAAAGCTCTTTCGCTTGCCGGTGAAAATGATCTTGTCCTCCTGACGGGACTCGGAAGTCTTGATCATCAAGTAATCAATGGGGTTGAAGTACCGTATTCGGAAATAGATGTTATCCAGCGCTTCCTGAAGTACTGCAGGGACGAGTCCGCAGCGAAGTAGAAAAGAGGCTGCAGAGCTCTCTGTAACGTCCAGTGGAGAAGCCGGTGGGATGGAGCACAGTCAGACCACGGCGCAGGCCAATCAGCGTCATAAGAAAAACTCTAACTTTTAGGGGTCACTACCTAAGGAGCTTTTACACTGAACGGAAAAATATTCTGGAACGATAACTTAATCAACAAGCTGGGAAGCTGCTGTTTGCGTGAACAGCAGCTTTAAGTGAAACCTCCCTGCCTCAAGCCCGTTATATTTATTTCATTAAACGTGTAGAACTGCTCCGTATATCAACAGGACCTGCCTTAATGAAGGGAGTCTGACTGTAATGGAAAATCAAAAAGAAGAAAAAATTGGTTTCGCCTTCATTCATGGAGCCGGTTTTACAGGGGAAATCTGGAGTGGTGTTGCAGCAGAGCTGGAGCATCCTTATTTATTTTTAGAATACCCGTGCCGGGACAAGGAAAATAGTTTAAGAGACGAGCTTCACCTGACTGACTATGTTTCTTGCATGGTAGATCAGCTGAAGAAATGGAAAGTAGACTCATTTATCCTTGTCGCTCATTCTCTCGGCGGCGTTCCGGCTCTGAGAGTGGCTGCAGAACTTCCCGGAAGGATCGCCGGCTTCGCTGCTGTCGGAGCAGCCATTCCTAAAAACGGCGGTTCGTTTTTGTCCGTCCTTCCTTTTCATAAGGCTATGTTAAAGCTCCGTGTTGTTTTTAAGTGCCTGCGGCTCTTTTTTCTTCGCTTGCCGCGGAGAAAGCCTTCAGCTATCCCGTCCTTCCGTCCGGGAGGATCTTCCCGCTTTCTTTTCCGCAGGCGTCTTGAAAAATCACCTGGACCCCGTTTTTAAGCAGAAAACTTCGTTCGTATAAGCAGATCGCTTTCCATTGTAAAGCAGGAAAAAACAAAGCGGAAACCATAATCAGCCGGATATCTCCTCCTCGGCAGGACTGGAGCTGAGTTTCTTTCTGGACATCCATGCAGAACGTGCCCCATGATGGATGAAAGTATCTTTCTCTCTGAATGAAACGCAGTCTATTTTATAAGGTGTTTCTTCCTCAGCAGGAGAAGAAAACGAGAAAAGGATCCTTTCTTCAGAAAACCGGAGTGGAGATGGGGGGGACTCCGGAGCGATTCAGGCCGAATCGAAGATCCATTTCGTCCGACTAAAGGAGGGCGGAATTAGCGGAGGCCGGCCCGCTCGGAAAGCGCCCCCATGGAAACGAAGACGGACATTTATCGCCTATATACTATATTTTCGAAGTAGCTCTTTCTTTTAAAATACGATGATGATGATTCACTCACATTTAAATTATCCAAGAAGAGTAACCAACCGGGACTAGTATAAATATAGCTGCCACACATCAATATAGATAAATAATAGATAACTTATAAGCACACAAAAACCCCCTCTGCCGGGTTGGTAGCAGAGGGGGTGTACATGCGCCTTTTCCGTCCACAGGAAAGGGCGCAGTTTGCAGTTGTGGAAAATTAACGCT
>REBZ01000048.1 GCA_007692495.1 Alkalicoccus sp. | reverse complement strand
TCATCCTGACGGGCCATTTTAGTAGTCAAGTACTCGTTCTGCTTGTTGTTCTTACCGACATACAGATCGATTCCGGCAGAAGATACATAACGGTCCAGAACCGGCTTATCCTGTTTTTTCTTTTTTCGTGTGCTGGATTTCTTTTTTAAATATCCGCCCTGGACAAGTTCTTCTCTAATATCCTCGATATCTTCGGAAGAAGCAAGCTCCATCTGCTGCAGCAGCCGGTCGAAATATTCCATTTCTATTTTTGCATTTTTAATTTCTTTCTGTACAAACTGCACAGAGTTTTTTAATTTATGATATTTTTTAAAATACTGCTGGGCATTTTCAGAAGCTGATTTTCTTGGAGAAAGAGGAATGGAAAGTTCATTTTGATTTTCATCATAGTAATCCACCACCGTAACTTCTTTCTGCCCCGGCTGGACAATATGCATATGAGCAGTAAGAAGCTCCCCGTATTTTTGCTGTTCTGCAGCTTTGTCGGCATCTTTTAAAGTTTTTTCCAGTTTTTTGATTTTCTTTTTGTTTTTTTCATATTCATTTTTCAAAAGACGCTCAAGGTCAAAAGCACGCTGTTTAACCCGGTCCCGCTCAGCTTTATTAGTAAAAAATTTGTCGAGCATTTCATGGACAGTACTGTACGTGGACACGTCCCCGTGTTTATGGTGCAGAGGCACAACAGAAAAACTCTCCCGGTTCGATTCAGTGATTATCCCATATTCAAATTGATAATTCTTAACAGGATTGATAACTGATTCGAAAGCATCCCTGAGTGTATCGGCGTTTAAAAATCGGGCACGATAGATTATTTCCTGTATAACCTGAGGTGATAAGCCGCTGAACAGCTGCAGCAGCTGTTTGTCCATTTTACCTGCGTTAAAATCAACTGCTCGTATCAGTTCTTCACCCGAAGTTTCCAAGGGGTTTTTTTTATCCATGTGAGGAGGTTCACGGTACGGCTGGCCGGGAAGCACCGTACGGTACTGTGATAGAGAAGGCGGGATATGCTTTATACTTTCCAGGATTGTATTGTTTTCAGAATCGAGAAATAGCAGGTTGCTGTGTCTGCCCATAAGTTCCAGTATGAGCTTTTTATAGGAAACGTCCCCTAGCTCGTTTCTTCCTTTAAAAGATATCGTTACTACCCGTTCCATTCCCGTCTGCTCAAAAGATTCGATTACAGCCCCTTCCAGATGCTTTCGGAGTACCATACAGAAAAGCGGAGGTTCCGAAGGGTTCTGGAATTTCACACCTGTTAAATGAAATCGGGCGAAATTGGGGTTAACTGATAGAAAAAGCGGATAATTTTTTCCCTGCGCTCTTATTGTCATAACAAGATCCGTAGGGTAGGGCTGGTGGATTTTTACCACTCTGCCTGACTGCAGTCTATTCTGCAGATCATATGTTACGGCTCGTGTTGCGATACCGTCAAAAGCCATGTGTGGTGCCTCCTTTATCTTCACTACCAGCCTATTATAACAGACACTTGTTTGTCGGGTCGTATAAAATGCTGTAGGATTAGACGAAGGTGAAACATAATTACAATTGATACTTGATAATATACATCCGGCCCGGAGCATAGTCGCAGTGAGGACTGTCGACAGATAGTATTTTCAGTGGAAAAATGCATATAATATTTGTTCTCTGCAGGCAGGCTTGTTGAAAAGAAAAATATTAGTTAGAATAAAAGAGTGGATGTGATAGCTATGGTGAGAAGTATGACCGGATTCGGGCGCTCAGTTAAACAAATCACCCACGGTCGGGTTACAGTCGAAATTAGGGCTGTTAATCACCGATTTTCTGACGTCAGTGTTAAACTTCCAAAACAATGGAGCTTCATGGAAGAAAAAGTCCGCCGCTGGGCAGCCTCCGACGTTCTCCGCGGGAAAGTGGAAGTGTCGGTGCACCTTGAATCGGAAGATTCATCAGGTGAAGTACATATTAACTGGCCCCTGCTTAAACAATTTCAAAAGAAGTTTGATGAATTGAAGGAAGCAACCGGATCATCTGAGGATTTTCCGGCAGCAGCCTTGCTTCAGCACAGTGACATCGTCTACATGAAACAACCGGAAGCAGATTCGGAACTGCTGGCGGAAGAACTTTGCACCTGCGTAACTGATGCTGCCAGGGAATTAAAGAATATGCGCCGGATGGAAGGAAAACTGCTTAAGCAGGATCTGCAGCAAAAAATGGATCGGCTCAGGGAACTGAAAGAAAAGATAAGCATGGAGGCTCCTCTGACTAAAAAAATAGTTTATGAGCGTCTGCGTCAGCGTGCAGAGGAATTTTTATCAGGGGTGGAAGTGGATGAAAGCCGTCTTTTGACAGAAGTTGCTGTGCACGTGGAAAAAGCGGATATAGAAGAAGAGCTTATAAGAATTGAAAGTCATATCCGGCAGTTTTCTAATACTCTTGAAGCAGAGGGGGCTGTCGGAAGAAAGCTGGACTTTCTTCTTCAGGAGCTGAACCGTGAAGTAAATACGATCGGTTCCAAAGCAGCTGCAGCAGAAACAGGCACCCTCGCTGTGGAAATGAAAGATGAGATTGAAAAGCTCAGAGAGCAGGTGCAGAATATTGAATAGGAAAAGAGGAGATCTTTCAGTGGATATTAAACTTATAAACATAGGGTTTGGCAACATTGTATCAGCGAATCGCATCATTTCTATTGTAAGCCCGGAATCGGCTCCGATTAAAAGAATAATTTCAGATGCTCGTGACCGCAATATGCTCGTTGATGCTACCTATGGAAGACGTACAAGAGCTGTTATTATAGCCGACAGCGATCATGTTATACTTTCTGCGGTACAGCCGGAAACGGTTGCCCAGCGGGTAATTACAAGTAAGGAAGATGCTACCGAAGAATAGAAAGACCGTGACGGAGCTGAGCTCCCCGTGCTATACTACGATAATACTGTACTAAGTGGAGGAAAAGAATGAAGCGTGAAAAAGGATTGCTCATCGTCCTCTCCGGACCTTCCGGTGTTGGCAAAGGCACAGTTTGTGGTGCCTTAAGAGAGCAGGATACAGACATTAAATATTCCGTTTCTGCAACTACACGCCGTCCGCGTGAAGGGGAAGTAGATGGAATAAACTATTTTTTCAAATCAAAAGAAGAATTCGAGCGCATGATCCGTGAAGGGGAAATGCTTGAACATGCACAGTACGTAAATAACTATTATGGAACACCTCGTACCTATGTCGAAGAAATGATCAATAAAGGACACGATGTCATTCTGGAAATTGAAGTTCAGGGAGCGCTTCAGGTTAAACAAAGCTTTCCGGAAGGCGTATTTATTTTTCTTATGCCTCCAAGCCTGCATGAACTCAGGAATCGTATTGAAGGCCGAGGAACTGAAACAGGCGACCTCATCGACAGCCGCATGACAGTAGCTAAAGAAGAAATTGACTTAATGGATAATTACGATTATGTCGTGGAAAATGACAAAGTGGAACTGGCGGTAGAACGGATAAAATCTATTGTTACTGCTGAAAACTGTAAGAAAGACCGTTTGATTCACCAGTATAAACAACTAGCCGAGGAGTGATTAAAACGATGCTTCAGCCATCGATCGATTCATTACAAACAAAGATTAACTCGAAGTACACGCTTGTGACGGTTTCTGCCCAGCGGGCGCGCCAGCTTCGTGAGCATCCAGAAAAGTTCAATCACCCAGATGGTGCCAAGTCCGTTAATTATGTAGGGATGGCTCTGGAAGAAATTGATGCAGAACAGCTGAGTTTTGAACTAAACGAAGATGACGTAAAGGAAACGATCTGAGCATCAGATCGTTTTTCTTTTGGTTTCAGCTGAATCTGCTGATGACAAAATCTACGGAGGGGAATTGCATATGGAGAGAAAAAAAAGAGTGCTCTTGGCAGTTTCGGGAGGAATAGCGGCTTTCAAAGCAGCGGCTTTAACTTCTAAATTAGTACAGGCAGACTACGATGTGAAGGTCCTGATGACGCCTCATGCCCAGGAATTTGTTACACCTCTGACATTTCAGGCACTTTCGAGAGATCATGTTTATGTTGATACGTTCACTGAACCGGATCCAGCAGGCATCGCCCACATTGACGTGGCAGACTGGGCAGACCTGATCTTTGTGGCCCCGGCCTCAGCCAACATTATAGGTAAGCTGGCGAATGGTATTGCTGATGACATGGTAACCACCACTCTGCTTGCAGCAACTGCTCCCGTTTATATTGCTCCGGCTATGAATGTACATATGTACGCTCACCCGGCGGTTCTGCGCAATATGCAGCAGCTGGAGAAAGATGGTTTTTATTTTGTGGAACCTGACGAAGGTTATCTGGCCTGCGGCTATACTGGGAAAGGCAGGATGGCAGAACCGGAAGATCTTCTGGCCATGGTGAATTATCATTTCATTAAACAGAGCCACCCGGAGTGGCACGGCAAAAAAGTGCTTGTTACGGCAGGCCCTACCCAGGAAGTTATCGATCCTGTACGCTTTCTGTCAAACAGGTCTTCTGGAAAAATGGGCTTTGCGATCGCCGGGGAGGCTGCTGCGAGAGGAGCGGACGTAACGCTTATATCCGGTCCTGTTTCACTTCCGGATCCACACGGGGTTCGCAGAATTGACGTACAGTCAGCTGAAGATATGTACAATGCAGTAATGTCAGAAGCTGAAAGAATGGATATAATTATCAAAGCGGCAGCGGTTTCCGATTATACTCCCGCTGAAACTACGACCCATAAAGTTAAAAAATCCGACCGCCCTTTAAGTATTGAAATGGAGCGTACAAAAGATATCCTTCAGGAACTCGGCCGGAGAAAAAAAGATCAGGTACTTGTCGGTTTTGCAGCAGAAACCCAGGACATTACACGTTATGCTGAAGAAAAACTGAATAAAAAAAATGCCGATATGATCTGTGCCAACTCTGTAATAGAAGCGGGCTCCGGATTTCAGGGGGATACGAACGCACTCACCTTATTCTTTAAAGCTCTTCCACCTCAGGAAATACCGCTGACATCCAAGAGTAAAGCTGCAAAACTTATACTCGATGCAGCCGTCAGTCTGATGGGGAAAACAGAATGATAGCAAAAGTCATCGTGGATGTTCCTTCGCAGGCAGTTGACCGTATGTTTGACTACTCAGTACCTGACACGCTGGCGAAAACGCTGGTTGTAGGATGCAGAGTACACGTTCCGTTTGCGAACAGGCCCGTACAGGGATTCGTAGCGGAACTTTCCGATTCAACGGACGTTCCGAGACATAAGCTGAAACCTGTGACTGAACAGCTGGATCTTGTCCCGCCGCTTACGGAAGAGCTGCTGCAATTAGCAGAAAAGATAAAAACAGAAACACTATCCCTTCATGTAGCTGTGTTAAAAGCAATGCTTCCCCAGGCCATGCGTGCCAAATACAAAAAAATATTAACAGTAACGGCTGAAACAAATAAGCTGGATCCTTTGCTTCAGCCGTATTTTAAAACTCCTGAAGATATTATCGACTGGGATGAGTGGGTTAAAAATGCTTCTGAAAATGAAATAAAATCGGCAGTTTCTTCACTTAGGAAAGGTATTTTGTCAGCAGAGCCGGTCGTTACTACGAAAGATGCAGCGAAAAAAAGACTTGTTTATTCGCTCAAAGAAGAAAGCGGCGAGGCCCTGAAGGAGGCGGTGTCTCTGCAGAAAAAAGCTCCAAAACAGGCAGCAGTGCTGCGTTTTCTATCAGAAGAACCGGATGACAAAGCCTATACCGCGCAGGAGCTTTCCATGTATGGCTCCAAAGCCGCCCTGGATGCACTGGTTGCCAAAGGGTGGCTTGAAAAACAGGAAACAGTTGTAAAAAGGGATCCTTATGAAGGAAGGGAATTTGAGTCATCAGAAAACCTTCCTCTGCTTGCAGATCAGGCAGCCGTTTTAAGTGAAATTACCGCGTCAATGGATGAAAAGAAACATAGAACATTTCTTCTCCGGGGAGTGACTGGAAGTGGAAAGACGGAAATTTACCTTCAGGCGATCGACCGCACGCTGAAAGAGGGTAAAGAAGCTATCGTGCTTGTCCCGGAAATCTCTTTAACACCTCAGATGGTAAACCGTTTTAAAGCGAGGTTTGGTTCCAGAGTGGCGGTAATGCACAGCGCCCTTTCCAAAGGAGAAAAATACGATGAATGGAAAAAAATACGTGATGGGGAAGTTGATGTCGTTGTTGGAGCGAGGTCAGCTGTTTTTGCCCCTTTCACTAATTTAGGAATTATCATTATAGATGAAGAACATGAGGCCAGCTATAAGCAGGAAGAAGCTCCGCGCTATCATGCAAGGACAGTAGCTGTCACCAGGGCAGAACATTATAACTGTCCGGTTGTTCTGGGGAGTGCGACACCTTCTCTGGAAAGTTATGCAAGAGCCCAAAAAGGAGTCTACCAGCTTCTCACGATGGAAAACAGAGTGAATGACGCGGTTATGCCTTCTGTAACTTTAATCGATATGCGTGAAGAGCTTCGTACCGGAAATCGTTCCATGTTTTCTGAAGATCTTCTTGATAAAATGGAAGAACGCAGACAAAAAGGAGAACAGACTGTCCTGCTATTAAACAGGCGCGGCTACTCCACATTTATAATGTGCCGGGAATGCGGTTTTGTCCCTGAATGCCCGCACTGTGATATTTCCCTTACTTATCACCGCACCAACCAGGCGCTCCAGTGTCATTACTGCGGGTACAGGGAAACGGTTCCTGTAAGATGTCCCGACTGTGACAGTGACCAGATAAGGTTTTTTGGAACTGGTACCCAGAAGGTGGAGGAAGAATTAATAAAGCAGCTGGAGGGCATACGTATTATCAGAATGGATGTTGATACAACCAGGACTAAAGGGGCTCACGAAAAACTTCTTACTAAATTCGGCCGGGGGGAAGCTGATGTGCTTCTCGGAACACAGATGATAGCTAAAGGTCTGGATTATCCGAATATTACTCTTGTAGGCGTACTTGCAGCTGACTCCATGCTCCATCTTCCGGACTTCAGAGCTTCAGAGAGGACATTTCAGCTTTTGACACAAGTGGCAGGCAGAGCCGGCAGACACAAAAAAACGGGTGAAGTACTTATCCAGACGTATTCCCCGGAACACTACAGCATTACGGAAGTAAAACAGCACGATTTTCTATCTTTTTATCAGAAAGAAATGCAGATGAGAAAGATGGGGGGATATCCTCCGTATTATTATTTAACGATGCTGCAGATCAGTCATACCGACCTGCATAAAACGGTACAGTTCACAGAAAAAATTACTGGTTTCCTTCGTCAGAACCTGTCCGATACAACGAAAGTTTTTGGTCCGGTCGCTTCCCCCATCCCACGTATCAAAGATAGATATCGCTATCAAGTCATGATAAAATACAAAATTGAACCACAGCTTGCTGACGTACTTCATGAACTGATGGTCTCCCTGCAGACGGATATTGCACGGACTGACCTTCAGGTGATAATAGACACCAATCCGCATATGATGATGTAGATTCAGGAAGGATGAAAAAGATGAAAATTGTTTTTATGGGAACACCGGATTTTGCAGTTCCTGTCATGGAGGCTGCTCTGGAAGCCGGGCACGACATAGTTCTCGTCGTTACACAGCCGGACAGGCCGAAAGGAAGAAAGAAAACCCTTACTCCTCCACCGGTAAAAACAGCAGCCGAGAGGCTTGACCTTCCTGTTTTTCAGCCGGAAAAAATTAAGGAAGATTACCAGCCTGTCTTAGAGGCTGCGCCGGAGCTGATAGTAACTGCTGCGTTTGGGCAGCTTCTGCCTAAGGAAGTACTAGATATTCCTGAACTCGGAGCAGTAAACGTGCACGCTTCTCTTCTTCCTAAATACAGAGGAGGAGCACCGATACATTATGCTGTAATGAATGGCGAAAAAGAAACAGGTATTACTATTATGTACATGGCCGAAAAACTGGATGCCGGCGATATGCTCCTTAAACGATCTATACCAATCAATCCGGACGACACGACCGGAACAATGCATGACAAACTAAGCCTGCTCGGAGCAGAAATGATAAAAGAAATCCTTCCTCTGCTTGAAAAAGGAGAAGTGGACCCGGAACCTCAAAACAGTAGTGAAGCAACATTTGCACCAAATATTACGAAAGAAAAGGAATTTATCAACTGGGAAGCGCCTGCAGAGGAAGTCAGCAGCCAGATAAGAGGTCTTAACCCCTGGCCCGCAGCCTATACTACTTTTTTCGGGAAAAGGCTTAAAGTCTGGGAGGCGGAGGCGGTTGAAGGAACGGTGAAAGATCGTCCCGGAACCGTAACGGCTGTGACTGATAAAGCTTTACATGTAGCTTGCGGCGGCGGAACAGTACTGGCGTTAAAAAAGGTACAGCCATCCGGTAAGAAGCCGATGGATATAGCAACTTTTTATAATGGTCAGGGCAGAGATATAAAAGCAGGGACGGTGCTTGGAAACGATGAGTAATTCAAATGTAAGGGAAGCGTCACTGGATGCTCTTTTAAAAATTCATAAAAACCAGACATACAGCAATCTTCTGCTTAATGATGTCATCAACCAGAAGAAGCTCAGTAAAGTAGATGTCCCTCTCTATACTCAAATCGTTTACGGGACACTTCAGCAGCAGCGATATATTGATTTCATTCTTGAAAGTTTCAGCAGAAAAGCGCTTGATAAACTCGAGTCATGGGTTCTTGTTCTCCTGAGACTCAGTATTTACCAGCTGAAATTTCTGGACAGAGTTCCCGATCACGCTGTTTTGAATGAAGCGGTTACAATAGCAAAACGCAGGGGACATAGAGGTATTTCAGGTATGGTAAATGGTATACTGCGTTCTTATCTTCGGAATGGGGACCCGGAACTTAATCAAGCCGGCAGTCCTTTAGTACAGCTCGCCGTAAAAACATCCCATCCTGACTGGATGATAGAAAGATGGGTGACTCAGTATGGATGGGAAACTGCTGAAGCAGCCGCAGAAGCAAACAATCATCCACCCGGAACTTCTGTAAGAATTAATCCACTCCGTGTTAGCGGAGAAGAAGCAATAGCTGAACTTCTGGATGAAGGGCTTGAGCTGGAAATAAGTCCATTACTGCCGGATGAGGCGCTGCGGATTAATAAAGGATCAGCGGCTGCTGCCAGGGCTTTTCAGGAAGGAAGAATTACTATTCAGGATGAAAGCTCCATGATGGCCGGCAAGGTGCTTGCACCAAATTCAGGAGACCGGATACTGGATGCGTGTGCGGCACCGGGAGGAAAAACTACCCATTTAGCTGAGCTGATGCAAAATACGGGAGAAATTATAAGTGTCGATCTTCATGAACATAAGATCCGCTTAATTAATCAACAGGCGGAAAGACTGGGCCTGACTAATATTACTGCCTGCACCGGAGATGCGAGGACACTTGAATCGGAAACGCTCGGCAGTTTCGATAAAATCCTGGTGGATGCACCGTGTTCCGGTCTCGGTGTCATACGCCGGAAACCAGACATGAAATGGACAAAACAACAGCAAGACCTTGAACGTCTCGTCTCCATTCAAAAAGAAATTCTCGAATCTGTATGGAAACTGCTGAAACCAGGGGGCAGACTGGTTTACAGCACTTGTACAATAGATAAATACGAAAACGAACTGCAGGTTAAACGATTCATGGAAGATCATAACGATGCTGCGGCAGATCAGAACATGTCCGGCCGCCTTCCTGAAAAAGTAAGAGAAGATATGCAGGACAATTTTATGCTTCAGCTTATGCCGGGAAAATTCGGTACTGACGGTTTCTTTATGGCTTCATTGGAGAAGCGGTCCGACCAGGGAGAGTGAGGTGCCTAAATGGAATATAGTTCGGCTACAGATGTAGGAAAAGTCAGACAGCATAATGAAGATGCTGTAGCTGTAGTGAAAAGCGGAGAGTACGTACTGGCTGTTGTGGCAGATGGAATGGGAGGTCATCGGGCAGGAGATACAGCCAGCAGACTAGCCTGTGAAACGCTCGTAACAGGTTTTTACGATCTGAAAGAGTCACTGGCCCGGGACGAAATAACTGCATGGCTTGAAAAAGCGGCCTCAGAAGCTAACAGTAATATTTTTGAGTATCAGAAAATCCACCCGGAATGCCGGGGGATGGGAACAACCTTAACTGCTGCACTAAGTACGGTGGATTTCACTGCTTACGCCAATGCAGGAGACAGCAGACTGTACATTTCTGCAGCAGATGGACTCCAGCAGGTGACAGAAGATCATTCTTTAGTGGAAGAACTTGTAAAAAGAGGGGAGATTTCCGTGGAGGAAGCAGAAAAACATCCCCAGAAACATGTTCTTACGCGAGCTCTCGGCACCGAAAAAACAATTATGGTTGATACCGGCATTGTAGAATGGCAGGAAAAAGATACGATTCTTCTTTGTTCAGATGGACTGACGAATAAGCTCCCGGATAAAGAAATAGAAGAAGTTTTACAGAAGTTTCCGATAGTAGACATTCCCGTTTTATTAATTGATAAAGCGAATGAACGGGGCGGGGAAGATAATATTACAGCAGCGGCAGTCCGAAACAGGGAAGTGGGTATATGATGATCGGAAAGCGGATTAATGAGCGGTATAAGCTTATACGTCCGGCCGGAGGGGGCGGAATGGCCGACGTTTATCTGGCGAAGGACCTTATTCTCGATCGGCTTGTAGCGGTAAAAATGCTTAAATCCCAGTTCTCTGAAGATGAAGAATTTATACGGAGGTTTCACCGGGAGGCAGAATCTGCGAGTAGTCTTTTTCATGATAATATAGTGTCTATTTTTGATGTCGGGGAAGAAGATGGCCTGTACTATATTGTTATGGAGTATGTAGAAGGCCAGACACTTAAAGAATACGTACAGGAGCATGGTTCACTTGATGTGAAGGAAGCAGTAAGGATTTTGAGCCAGATTACAGAAGCAGTGAGCCATGCCCACTACCATCATATTATTCACCGCGACATAAAACCGCAGAATATACTTATGAGTATTAATGGCACAGCAAAAGTAACAGATTTTGGTATAGCCAGAGCTATAAGCGAAGCTACGATCACTCATACAAATTCTGTGCTTGGTTCAGTACATTATCTTTCTCCGGAACAGGCACGCGGTGGAAAAATAACTTACAAATCTGACCTTTATGCCCTTGGAGTTATTTTGTATGAAATGCTGGCAGGAGAAGTTCCGTACAGCGGTGATACAGCCGTAACTATAGCGCTTAAGCATCTGCAGGACCCGTTTCCGAAGATCAGAGAAGTAAACCCATCAGTCCCTCAAAGCGTTGAAAACATGATTATGAAGCTGACAGCCAAAAATCCGGATAACCGGTATGAGAATGCCGACGAAGTATCTGCGGATCTGCAGACGGTTCTCAGCCCTGGAAGAATGAATGAAACACCACTTTATTTTGAAGATGATGACGAAGTAACTAAAGCAGTACCGGTCATTAATCCGGAAACTCCTCCGGAAGAAAATACGATGGTACCTCCCATCAAAAACAAAAATGCTGAAAAAGAAGAGAAATCAGGCAGACGCCCTTGGATGTGGGGCGTACTGGGAGCTGTTTTCCTCATAGGTCTGCTGTTTATAGTGATAGCCGTTGTACCACGGTTTCTGCATGTTGATGAAGTGGAAGTGCCGAATGTTTCCGGACTGACTTCCACAGAAGCTGTTGAAGAACTGGAAGCGCTTGATCTTGAAGTAGTTCTTCAGGAGCGGGAAGATGACAGTGTACCGGTGGATCATGTTATTTCGGTCCGGCCTGAAGCCGGAACATCTGTAAAAATTGGTTCAGAAGTAATGCTGATTGTCAGCAGTACAGATCCTGTTATTGGAATGGAGAACGTTCTTGGTCTGTCTGAAGCAGAAGCAGAAGAAGCTTTAACCGATTATGCCTCTGTCACTGTTTCTTATCAGGAAACAACAGAGGAACCGGATGATACAGTCATCGAGCAGCTTCCTTCTCCGGGAGAAAGCATTGTCCCGGAAGAAACAGAAGTCGAGCTTATCGTTACAGAAAGAGAGGTATTTACTCTTGGTAATCTTTACGGGATGACGAGAGAAGAAGTACTGGAAGAGCTTAATGACGCACCGTACATCGATCTCGCATTCGAAGAAGACTATCATGATTCCATGGATGAAGGCAGAGTATTTTTTCAGGAACCTGCCCGTGGAACAGAAATTAGTGAAAGCATAACTGTGGACGTGACTTTTTCCCGCGGTCCCGAGGAAGAACCGGAAACTGAAGCAGATAACGAAGAGGCAAATGAAGAAACAAATGAAGAAAT
>REBZ01000009.1 GCA_007692495.1 Alkalicoccus sp. | reverse complement strand
ATTTGACTATATTCTCATTATAACTAATTTATCTGCAGATTCAAGCAATTCACAAGGGAGGTGTTTAATATTTCCCTGACCTGTATTGTCCGTTGTTATCTATTCCACTTCTAAGCCCTCATTAATCATGAAATTTATCCCTTGAATTTGATAATATCTCTCCCGGAAATGAAGTTTTTTCCGCTTTCTGAACAGACTCCTTTTTTTTATCCCTATGTATGTTTATCATTCCTGCAGGAGGACCACTGTCCGGGATAGAAAAACTGTTCAAAAAAAAGAGCTGTCCTGTGGAGGCGGGGGCACGGTTTCACGCAGACTAAACTACAGTCCGCTTCTGCACTCGCTTCCAAGGCTGTTTCACTCATCCTTCTGAAACGGCCTTCCGCAGGACTGCTCTGCAGTTGGAATTTTACGTAACATCGTGAAGGTATTCTTCCAGACGATCCAGCTGAGAAGTAAATCCTTCCACCATACCCATTTCTTTCAGCTTCTGCATGTCTTCTGCCGTTGGAAATTCACTGTATACCTGCAGCACCGCTCCCGATCCCGTTTCTTCAAACATTATTGTTACGAGTATCACTGGAAGCCGCTCATCTATATTACCTTCCTCATCCGAAAACATATCCGTATAAACAATCTTTTCATTTTCTACTATTTCTTTAAAAACACCTTTTCCCCAGGCTTCCTGACCGTAATATTCTTCCTGTGCTTCGTCCACACATCTCATACAGTAATGCCATATCCCCTCCGGCCGGAAATCAAATTGATAATTTGTCGTCTCCCAACCGCGGGGGCCCCACCATTGCTCCAGATGTCTGGAGGAAGAGTAAACTTGAAAAAGTAGTTTTTTGGAAACGTTGAAAGTTCGTTCAATAATTAAATTCCGGCCATTCTCCCAGCTTTTTGTATTCTTACTGCTGACCTGTTCACTCATTTTTATCTTCCTTTCTATAAATATACATTTAAAACCAGGCAGTATTCATACAAGTAAACGAATTATTAATCACCATTTTAAAGCTTTGACCGGCGAACTACGCTGCCTTCTAAGAAAGTTTTTGCATATTTTATGAGTCGTCGCCGAAAAAGAAAGTCTGCTTTTTTATCTGTAAGGCTCCTGCCGGTAACATCAGGAACACTCCTGCCCTTCTGAAACATCCTTCCGCTTGAATAGAATTTCCTCTAAAAAAGTGAAGGCCTGTTTCTTTATTGTTTTCAGATCTTCCTCCCTTCTTTTTCTTTTAAATAACTTTCCAGCCTGTCGAACCTCTGCTCCCACAATTCCCGGAAGGTATCAAGCCATTCGTCCAGCTTCTGGAGTCCCTGCGGTTCCAGCTCATAAATTCTTTTATTGGCCAGCGGATAAATTTTCACCAGTCCTGCTTCATACAGCACACGCAGATGTTTTGACACCTGAGGCTGTGGAATACTAAGCTCGGCGGCTATTTCCCCTACGGTCAGGGGCCCGTCCCGGAGCAGTTCAACAATCGCTGTACGTTTTGGTTCAGCCAGAGCATACAATATCTTTTCCATAAATTGAATATACCATAAAAGGAATATTCCTTCAACAGAATATTCAGAATTCTTTTGGTCATATACTGTCACTCGGTAGTTGACTGCCTGCTGACCAGGCTTTTCACCTTATTCTTACTACCTTATAGCTGCAAACGTAAAATTAAGTACATATGAGGCTGGGACAAAACTCAGCTAATAAGCAGAAAGAGAGCTCTCCATTATCGGGAAAGCTCTCTTTTTGAGTCGATATCTGTATGGGAAGGGTGCAGCCAAACGCTCGCTTGCCGCGGGCAAGGCTTCAGCTGAACCAGGAACACCTGCCCCGGTCCAGCATAAAAAAAGCGTGCTTTTCAGGCTGTTGATAAAGTGTTTTTGGTGTATAGATAGACGGTTTCCTGCTTCCGCCTCCCGGGGACGCTTTCCGGGCGGGCCGGCCTCAGCTAATTTCTTCCTAAACGGATCTTCGCCTCGTCCTTGATCGCCCAGGAGTCGCCCCTTCGGCTGCAGCAGAGAAAGAAGAAGAAGTTTTCTACCATAGAACATCTCCTTATTGAAGCCGTTTTTTTCGATAGCCTCTGTTAAAGCTCCGGGTTCTTACGTAAACTTGGGGAAAACAAGCTTTATATTCTAATAAACCTAAATTAAACCAGCAGACTTTATCTATTAAAGTCCGTTCTATCGGCATTTTCAACAGATGAACCCGCTGTGACAAACAGGCAGAAAAGCGTATTCCCTTTCCTTACGTAAGAACCAAGCTCCGTGTTGTTTTGTGCCTGCGGCTCTTTTCACCTGCCGCGGAAAAAGCATGAGGCTTCCCTGAGGTCCGGGAGGATCTTCCCGCTTTCTATTTCCTCAGCGTCTCTACCTTGTCACCGGTTTTACGGAAGAAGAAATAGGCATCATAAAAAGCAGAACTACCTCTCTTGCACGGCAGAAACGAAGCGGAAACCGGCGGACGCCTGTGGAAGAAGGAGATTGGAAGACCCCGCAGGGCGTAAGCCCGAGGAGGCTGGAGA
>REBZ01000097.1 GCA_007692495.1 Alkalicoccus sp. | reverse complement strand
AACGGTTAAAGCTGTTTCCATACGAAACAGCGGTTGGCACTGTCCTTACTTTAACCGCTGTACTGCTTTATGGGGTGCTTGATTTATTTTAACTGAGCAGCCGTGTAACAGAGTTAAAAAAACTGTCCACGACTTTTTAAAGCTGCCTTGAAAATAAAATATGGATGGGAGAAACGTCCGCCTTCGTTTCCAAGGGGAGGCTTTCCGAGCGTGCCGGCTTCCGTTTTGTTATTTCTTCTATGAAAGAGACGTCCTTCTGCTGATTATGAACCATATTCTTCATTCATTATAAAAAGTGACAAGGCGATTTTTCGAGACGCCTGCGGAAGGCGCGAAGACCCTCCCGGACGTCAGAGAAGCCGCATGCGCGGCAATCGTGGAAAAATGCCGCAGGCACTCCAATAACAACAGGGAACTATAACAGAGACATTGATCCAGTTAAAACTGCACCATAAAAATGAAAATATCCAACGCTGTGCAGCGAAGGCGGGGACACCCGGAGGATCAGCGCGGTTCGAGAATACATTTTGGCGGACGTTTCTCCCATCAAAATTAGGCTCTCGGGTAAGCTCCGCCAAGAGTGCAGCAGCGTTATGTCCATTTCATAAACGAGTTATTTTCAAGGTAGTCTTTTTAAGGGCCGACTGTTTTATTTTATGCCGAAGCTGCTAAAGGAGCCGAAAACCATGAAAATTGTTATCGCTTCAGACTCATTCAAGGAAACATTATCATCCCTCGAAGCCGGGAAAGCCGCTGAGCGCGGTATTAAAAAAGTCCTGCCTTCCGCCGAGACAGTAGTCTGTCCTATGGCAGACGGCGGTGAAGGTACAGTTACGGCCCTTGTGGATGCCTGGAAAGGCGAATATATTTATGCAGAAGTAAATGGTCCGATCGGATTAAAAACGAAAGCCCGCTATGGAATTTCGGATGATGGAGAGACAGCAGTCATAGAGATGGCAGCAGCCTCAGGTATTCACCTTGTCCCCAAACAGGATCAGGACGTAAAAAAAGCTTCCACGTTCGGGACCGGTGAGCTTATTCTACACGCCCTGGACCGGGGTGTCCGTTCTTTCGTTATCGGTATTGGCGGGAGTGCCACCAACGACGGAGGTAAAGGCATGCTCCAGGCGCTCGGAGTTTCTTTCACTGACAGCAGTGGCCGGGAGCTTCCCGGCGGAGGTGCCCCGCTTCTTTATTTACATCACATATGTCCAGAGAAGATGGACCCACGGCTGAAACAGGCTTCCTTCCGTGTTGCTTGTGATGTAGATAATCCTCTTACCGGTGCACGGGGAGCTTCTGCTGTTTACGGCCCTCAGAAAGGTGCCTCTACGGAAGACACCGCTCTGCTTGACAAAGCTCTGGGGAATTACGCAGCCGTCGTTAAAAAACTTTTCTCTTTAGATATTGATACTCCCCCCGGAGCAGGTGCCGCCGGGGGCCTCGGCGCAGGATTTCTCGGGTTTCTGCCGGTGACGATGGAAAAAGGAGCGGAAATCATTGCAGATATGACTGGATTGAGGGAGCACCTCCATGACGCAGACTTTGTAATAACAGGAGAGGGCGGAATAAACGAGCAGACAATTCACGGCAAAACCCCTGTTTATGTCGCTTCTTTGACAAAAAACATTAATCCAGTACCTGTCATAGCCCTCTGCGGCACTGTCACTTCAGGTTACGAAACAGTATTTGGATCGGGAATCGACGCCGTATTCAGCACCCTTTCGGAAGCGGGCCCTCTCGATCAGCTGAAAAAGTCAGCCCCCTCCCACGTGGAGCAGACGGCTGAAAATGTAGCAAGACTTCTAAATTGCACAGGATACTTTTCTGACTTTTTGTAACTTACGGGAAAAGTTTTCTCCGCTTCGTTCTTCAGAGCTGCACTAACTGTCGTCGAAGTATTTGAATCACCGCTCAGCTGCTTATAAATATTTTTTAAGATGTCTCCTTTTGTAAAAGCTTTATTTAATTAGAGCTTTTCATATGGTACGCTTAATAGCGGAAAATAAATAAAAGGGGCTTGACACAGCAATGAAAACAAAGTTAATAAGCATATTCGTATTTTTTACTGTTGCAGCTGTTTCCATATATTTTTATCAATCCTATATAGCCGAATATTCCAACAACGTAGAAACTGCGATGGCTTTAGGAACAGCTGTTTTAGCTGCTCTATTGTTTTTCACCTCAGTTTTTATACCTAAACACATCCTTGTCGGGAAAGGGATTGCTTTCACATTATTTCTCGCGGTCGCACTCGTCTGTATTGTGTTCTGGCTTGTACGTCCCTACCAGATTATTTATACAGAAATCCCGGAAAGAATGGCCATCCTTGATGAGCATCTTCAGGAAGAATACCCGGAGCGGGAATGGGAAATCGAAAAGAATACCTCCGGGGAAGATCCTGTATTCCTTCTCCTCGTAACTTTCGAAGACGAACCGGATTACGAATACCGTTACTTAATGGATGAAGAAACTGCAGAAGGTGAAAGTCCTGTCGAAAGCAGCGGTAGACAGCCGGCTGAATAAAAAAAGGTTTTCCACCATTATGAGTGGAAAACCTTTTCAGCTTGCTGATTAAGTTCTTTTACCGGAACGCAAAAACTAAACCGGCTACATAAAATTTTTCAATGCGTTGAACGATATTTCTGCTGCCTGCCGGGCTTCAGTATACCGCAAAACAGAAACTGTCAGTACAGCAGCGCTCAGAAGAAAGGTTCCTGTTACGGCAATTTTATGTACAGAAGTTTGAATTTCCATTCTCGACACGTACAGAGAAAGCCCCGTCGTAAATATGAGAAGCAGTGAAGTAAAGCCGGCAGCCTGCTCGAGCTGATCAAATCGCTGCTCTGCAAGCTGAACCGTCACCTGCGCGTCCTGTTCATCAGGGACAAACGTTATAACTTCTGAATTAATCATTCCCTGCTCGACAGTCCATTCACCGTTCTCTTCGGAAACCGAGGACGTGCCCGGATACATGTTAAGCATGTGAACAAAAATAATGAGCAGAAGCGAAAATGCTCCCCACGTCCCTGCAAGTATTAAATAAAGTTTTTTATTTTTTATAAGCATGCATAAAACCCCTTTTTTCTCAGCCACCCTACTTTATCACGTTCCGTCTCCTGAGAAAAGTCACGTTCTTTTTCTGCCAAAAACCACCCATAACAGGGTGAATAAAACGAGCGCTGCTGCCTCCATACCTAAAATATACCATGGATGCGGACCGAGAATATCAAGCAGACTTGCTCCGGATGGTTTCTCCATAATGAACCAGTAGTTGCCTCCTGTGCGCATATTGATCACCCATACCAACGGAAGCAGTAAGTTCAGGAAGACCATAGCTTTTACAATGCTCCAGGCCGTCAGAGGAAATTTTTTATGCCAGAGAAAATAAAACACCACCCATATTACTCCTACGTGTGTATAAAAAAAATGTATAAAACGAAAATGAGGCCAGCCATACACGAGTACGGGGGTCATTACAGCCTGTACAGCTCCTCCAATGCCGACGAGAAAGGCTATTTCAAATAACCATCTGCTTCTGGTAAACAGGAGTATAATAATCAGTATGACACTTATGCTGCTCAGATGAAGCGGCAGAGCGTAATCTACCTCCCAACGCCCGTGAAACAAAAGCCAGAGGTGATGTGCCAATTCAAACACCACAAGGGACAAACCTGCACCAATTTCTACTTTTCTCGGCACATTATGTTTTCTGCTGAAATAAATGAATACCAGCCCACCGAAAAAAACACCTATAACAATTAAATGCTGCATATCGAACATTGCGAAAGGGGCTTCTGAAGGATCGCCGCCAAAAAACATCCAATTCCTCCTTTCAAGTTTTGATCATTTAAGATCCGGGAAATACCGGTTAAGTGGAAAGGATAATGAAAAATGAAAAAACCTGTACTTTGTAATTCGTGCAAAAAGCCGGTGACTTCACGCCGTGAGCTGATAACAACGAAAAGAATTTTAAAAGTTTACCCTTATCATGACGAGTGCTATGAAAAAGATCTGAAAGGAAAAAAGTCCTTTCTGCTGGACAATTACCCTATTAACGGAATATCCGGTACTTTAAGCGTTATTCTATCATTCCTGCTGATGATATTTTTATACCCTGTTCTCGATATTATACAGTTCGGAGTAATCGCCTTATTATTTCTTATAACCGGCTTTTATCGAATATATTCCTTTATTTTGTATGAAAAAGTGCTGCCGGCTAAAAAAAGTTTTTGACTGTATTCCTGTATATAACCTACAGTCTTCATTCAAACCTTTTCGGGGAGTCTTTGCAGCGGCAGATATTCCCTGCGGGAGATCTGCTGCGAAGCTTGCTCGAGCAATCAGCAAAGACCTTAATCACACCTTCTAAATTAAAGAAAAGAAAACGTGTAATATAATTTAACGTTTCATTTTTTGGAAAAAGGTAATATAATTGTAATATAAATGAAATATTTGAGAATTTAAAACAAAGAAAGGAGTGTTTTCCTGCTGATGGAAAAGCAATATTCCGTTATTGTACTTGACGCTGAAGGTGAAATGCAGAATATTCTCGATCCGAGAAACGGCCAGTCTTTAGAAGAGATCATGCTTCCCGACCAGGAAGTCGCACGCAGTTGTTATGATGAACTGAAGCAGGCTTATAAAGATTTCTCAGTTAAAATCCTCGTGAAATAACCTGTTTATAATTGAACTTATTTTAAACTTATAACCACCCGGGAACTGCCTCGCAGCATTTTTATTTCTTCGGGGCCAGTTCTTTTTTTATTCAACATCCTGCCCTTTCTGAATTGAGGGATAAAGCTGCTTATACAATTGACGCAGTACATATTTCATGATGACCCTTTCATCAAAATCATGAAAAGCTGTTTTTTAATATATAGGCAGACAGATTGCAGCCACTGGAAGGATCAGGAGATAAGTATTTCCAACGTAAAATAATTATTCCAATACATAATTAACACCATAAAAAAGGAGCCCGGGATTTGTCCCGCCTCCTTTTCCGGGTGTTGATAAAGTGTTTTTAGTGTATAGATAGACGGTTTCCTGCCTGCGCCTTCCGGAACGCTTTCCGGGCGGGCCGGGCTCAGCTAATTTCTTCCGCCCACAGGCTGGAAGAAACGGATCTTCGCCTCGTCCTTGATCGCCCCGGAGTCGTCCCTTCGGCTGCAGCAGGGTAATAAGAAGGAGTTTTCTATTATGAAAAACTTCCTTATTAAAGCCGTTTTTTCGATAAAGAGATGGCTAACCTCCGTAACAGCGGAGACGCCGGTGGGATGAAGCGCAGTTTGAAGATTCTTATTCATGGCGCAGGCCAAACAGCTGAAGACCAGTCCCATGGCAGGCTCGGTAAGAGAAGGAGTCTATACACTGACTGGAATAAATAGGCTGAAACGATCATTTAATCAAAAAACTGAAAAGGAGGCCGGGATTTGTCCCGGCCTCCTTTTTTATACTGCCTCTACTTCTTTGCTCATCTGTGCAGTCCGCATATCCTTTTTAAAAAAGTCTCTGACTTCATCACATTTCAGCCCGATATTCTTCGCTTCTAACAGCAGTTCCTCCCACGTCACTTCCTGTGCGGTGTTTTTCTTCATGAGGAAACCTCCTACCAGTGTTACCTGACAGGCAATGCGGCCGCCTTAGAAAAAACTTCCTTAGGCCCGTCATTTTGTGCCACTGCCTTTCAACAGTTTTACCCTTTTCTGCAGATACACAAAATTTTCTGACGACTTATTATGACTTATACTATATTAAACACACGGTAAATTAAATGAGTTAAAAGGCCTGTTTCTTTAATTATTGGCAAGAAATCCAATCTTTTCCTTGTCGTTTATAAGTAATTATTTTAGATAAAATTTATTGTACGAACTCTAATAACATCTGCTCATGCGGAATCTTCCGTCTTCTTATCATACAGGTCGGTTTTTCAGCCTGTTATTAGGAAAAATAGAAAGAAGCAGATCTCCTCCACTCCTCTATCATCCAACAATCACCTTTAACAGAGCTGTAGAAGGAATCAACGAGACCTTTATAGAAAGAAATATAAGGAGTTAAATTATTATTCAAGGAAACGGGGGAATGCAAAATGCAGAAAATCAAATGGGGTATTCTTAGTTCCGCAGCCATTGCCCGAAAGCAAATGGTTCCTGCTATTAAAGAAGCAGGCAATGCGGTGTTATACGCTGTTGCAAGCAGCAGTGGCCGGGCAGAAGAAACCGCTGCTGAATGGGGCGCAGAAAAAGCCTACGATTCTTATGAAGGTCTGCTCAAAGATCCCGATGTGGACGCAGTTTACATTCCACTGCCAAACGCACTTCATAAAGAATGGGTAATTAAATCGATGAATCATGGAAAACACGTACTCGTAGAAAAACCGGCTGCGGTAACATCCGACGAAATCAGAGAAATCAGAGAAGCAGGAAAAGATTCCGGTATGACATGGATGGAAGGATTTATGTATCAGTTCCACCCGCAGCATGAGTATGTGAAGGAACTCCTGAAAGAAAATGCCGTAGGAAAAGTAAAACGCATACGCAGTTCCTTCTCTTTTCCATTGGATCTCGGCAGCAAAAATATCAGATTGAGCAGCGCTCTTGGTGGGGGAAGCCTGTTCGATGTTGGGTGTTACTGTGTCCACGCCTGTCGTTACCTTCTTGATCAGGAACCGACCTCCGCCTTTTCCGATGCGCGAAAAATTAAAAACATTGATGTTGATATTTCGACGACAGCAATTCTCAGCTTTGAAGAAGTAGACTGCATTATCGACTGCAGCTTCGATGAAGCAGCCTTGAACCGCTATGAAATTGCCGGTACAAAAGGTCATATTGAAGTCCCCTTCGCCTTCCGCCCTGATCAGAATCCCAATGGCGGAAAAGGGGAAGTTATTTTAAAGGACGAGAAAGGTGCTGTTAAGGAGCACCGGACGTTTGAAGGTAATCAGTTCACGCGACAGATCACACATTTTTCTCAATGCCTGATCGATGGAACAAAGCCTGTTTACACCCCGGAAAGTGTTCATAACAATATGAAGGTTATCGAAGCTCTTTATACTTCGCAGAATCAGGCAAGATAAAACCAGTTTATTGCCGGACGCCGTAGCGCTGTCGTCTCCGGACCGGAGGAAGCTGTTCTGTATACTTTCAGAACAGTTTCCTTCTTCATATTTTTTGAAATCGCTTACAATACATAGCAGGGATGTGACGTTAATGAACTTTCTGACCGATTTATCTACGAGACTTATGCACCGTTATCTGCCGGATCCATTTCTTTTTGTAGTAATATTAACTCTTGTTGTTTTCGCGTTCGGGCTCCTTCTTACTCCCAGTTCACCTGTAGAGATGGTGGTTTACTGGGGGGAAGGCTTCTGGGACCTGCTCGAATTCGCCATGCAGATGGTGCTAGTGCTGGTCACAGGTTATGTACTGGCAAGCAGCAAAATATTTAAATCCGCCCTGGATAACCTAGCCAAAACAGCACGATCCCCGGGGCAGGCGATCGTTATAGTTACACTTACCGCTCTTCTCGCAAGCTGGATCAACTGGGGTTTCGGCCTCGTTATAGGGGCTCTGTTCGCGAAATCTCTGGCTAGAAGAATCCCAAGCGTTGATTACAGGCTGCTTATTGCCAGCGCCTACAGCGGCTTTATCGTATGGCACGGCGGCCTTGCCGCTTCTATACCTTTGACAGTTGCTACTGACGGTCATTTTTCAGAAGATCTTATAGGTATCATTCCCACAAGCGAAACTATCTTTTCCTCGTTTAATTTAATTATAACGGCAGCTTTATTTTTAACAGTCCCTATCCTGAACCGGCTGATGATGAATCCTGAAAAAGCAGTACATGTGGATCCGGCTCTGCTCGAGGAAGAAGAAGCTCCCCCTTCAAAACCTAAATCAGAGCAGACTCCTGCCGAAAGAATGGAAAACAGCGTCCTGCTTTCCATGATTATAGGTTTTATGGGCATCGGCTTTATTATTTACTACTTAATAACCGCAGGATTTAACCTGAATTTGAATATCGTTAATTTTCTCTTTTTATTTTTAGGAATTATTTTTCATGTCACTCCGAAAAATTACCTCGCCAGCGTTTCTGGAGCTGTTAAAAACGCAGGAGGAATTATCATTCAGTTTCCTTTTTACGCTGGCATTATGGGAATGATGACTGCTTCCGGACTAGCTGTGCTGCTTTCAGAATGGTTTGTGTCGATGTCGAATGAAATGACTTATCCTCTCTTTGCTTTTTTAAGTGCCGGCATTGTCAATTTCTTTGTACCTTCCGGAGGGGGACAGTGGGCTGTGCAGGCCCCTATTATGCTTTCTGCCGGACAGGAGCTCGGGGTCAGTGCTGCAAGAACTGCAATGGCAGTAGCCTGGGGGGACGCCTGGACGAATATGATTCAGCCTTTCTGGGCGCTTCCTGCCCTCGCGATTGCCGGCCTGAACGCAAGAGACATTATGGGTTTTTGTATATGGGTGCTTTTCCTGAGTGGTACTATTATTGGTCTTGGGCTCGTTTTTCTGTAGGCTCTGCAAATTCTCCGCGTTGTTGTAAAATCGCTTGAGACCTCTTTTTCTCCCGGCATGAGGGAGGAATCCAGGAAAACCTTTAAAACAGCTTTCTTAAAAAAATTTCCCTTTTAACAAATTTCCTGTTTAATGCCGCGTAATAACGGCTATTGTTAACAATAGGAAAGAAAATTTCACAAAAAAGAGAGAAGCCCTCCAAGGCTCCTCTCTTATCATATTATTCCTTTACAATAGCGCGGCTGCTTCCGCACATATTAAGGAATTATTTTAGACTTTTATTAGTTTTTGAAGTGGTGCTGGCCGATAACAGTTACAGTCGGCTGAGAATCCAACCATCTGTTCGTAGCTGTTGCCGGGTTGTAGAAAAATACAGCATCAGAAGCATACTGGCTTCCACCGACAGCTTCATCGACAGCCTGCTCAGACTGAGAAGTAGCTGTTGTGTTAATAGAACCATTGCTTACTGGTGTAAACTGTCCAGGCTCATTGATTACTCCGCTGACAGAGTTCGGGAAGCTTCCGGACTCAACGCGGTTAAGAACAACTTCTGCTACGGCTACTTTACCTTCATACGGCTCTCCCTGAGCTTCTGCAGTTACAAGACGCTCCAGCTGGTCACGCTCTGAGCTTGTAAGGTTCGCATCAGAAGCGGAAGAATCAGAAGATGAGCTTGTAGATGCTGAATCCTCTGTAGATGCTACTTCTTCAGAAGATCCGTCGCCGTCACCAGTCTCAACGTGCTGACCGACGCTTAGTACGTTCAGGTCGCTGATGTCTGGATTAAGATCTGCCAGTTCATCAAGAGACATGTTGTTTTCCTGTGCAATGTTATACATAGTGTCTCCACTTTCTACCGTGTGTGCTGATACGTTCCCCGCAAAAAGCATAGACGCTCCGACAGTTGCTGCTGTAATTCCTGTTACTAGTTTTTTCATATTTGACACTCCTTGAATACAAAATTTAAAAGGGGCTGCGGAAATTGCGTTCCGCGTTCCCCTCAATCCATTACGCAGTCTGCCACACGTAATATTTCTTGTCAACAGAGTCTGTGAACTTTTTTTATGGATTTTCGACCTAATTTCGACAAAAACTGCGCCAGAAGCGCAGTTTTTTTGCGAAAAAAAACCTCAACTTTTTTTTGTTGAGGCGTTGATTTTTTATTTTAAATATGCCTTGTAATCTTTTTGTAATATCAGCTTAACATACATTTTTCTCCTTTTTATTCCTTCATTTTCAACAATTTTCTTCCTCTTACTTTATTGTCGAGAATGTCTTTTAACGACTGTTCGAGCTCATCGAAAGATATCTCATCAGCTATATCTTCGAGATGTTCCGGCTTCAAATCTCCCGCAGCTCTTTCCCACACTTTCTGCCGGAGAGCCATCGGGCAGAAACCGGAGTCAATACCGAGCAGGTCAATTCCACGGAGAATGAAAGGCATTACCGTAGCGGGGAGCTCCACTCCTGCCGTCAGTCCGCTTGCTGCAACAGCTCCTCCCTGTTTCAGTGAACTGAGGACCGAAGCCAGCGGTTTTCCCCCTGTAGGATCAACTGCTGCAGCCCAGCGCTGTTTCTGCAGAGGACGGAGCTTTTCCGGAGTCACTTCCTCCCTGCTGATGATTTCTGCTGCACCGAGATTTTTTAAGTATTCGTGTTCTGATTGTTTACCGGTACTGGCTGTAACGTGATAGCCTCTTTTAGCCAGCATCGCGACTGCCATACTTCCGACTCCCCCGGTCGCTCCTGTTACCAGTACCGGTCCATCTTCCGGAGTCGTCCCCCGCTCTTCCAGCCTATGTACAGAAAGAGCAGCTGTAAACCCTGCCGTACCAATAATCATCGCTTCCCGGAGTGTCAAACCTTCCGGCAGCGGCACGACCCACGCTGCCGGGACCCTCGCGTATTCACTGTAGCCGCCGTCATGGCCAACCCCGAGCTCAAAACTGGTTACAATTACTTTATCCCCCGGCTGGAAGGCCTCTGTATCGGACGCAGCCACTTCACCGGAAAGGTCGATACCCGGGACTATCGGGTAATCTTTAGCGACTTTAGTTGAAGCATCAAGAGCGAGCCCGTCTTTATAATTAACGCCGGAATAGTGAACTTTTACTGTTACTTCTCCCTTTGGAAGTTCATCCATTGTCCGTTCGGCAATTCGCCCGCTTTTGTCTCCATCTGTTATAAACGCACGGAATGTTTTAGTCATGTTTCTTCCTCCTTTGAATAACGTACTGGTTTTATTCTGACAATTCACGCAGGGAAAGTCCAGCATTAATTGAAAGCGCTTTAATTGACTGCAGAAAGAAACCGGCAGTAACTGCCGGCAGGTGCGTCCGTTTTATTTCAAACTATTGTCTGGAAAGCTGTTTTCTTACCCTATGTTTAAAAACTTCAGCAAATTTCCGGCAGCGCTCTCTATCCTGCCGCTGGGGTGCGAGTTCTACTTTTAAGGATGCAGCGAGATCAGTGTTTCTAAAAAAGGTTTTCTGCAGTTGAGTTACTGCACCGCAGAAGTGAGGGTAAAAACTGTCTCCCGTACCGAACACCCCGGTGACAAGATCTCTTTCTTTTTCACTTATTTTGTCTAAAAGCGGAAGAAAACTTTCCGGAATATCACCACTCCCCCACGTAAAAGTGCCTGCAGCGAGCCCATCTAGGTCATCAATTTTTTCCTGATCAAATTCTTCCAGCCGGAAAAGTTCTACTGACAGTTCTGTCCGCCTTATTTCTTCAGTAAGACAACGCGCCAGTTTTTCTGTATTACCTGTTCGTGAAAGATAAACGACAGCGATCAAAGTTCATCAAATCCATTTTTCTCTGTAACTTTTGTATACGCACGGGATTTCTGTTCAAAGAAGTCCGATTTTGTTTCGTTCATCATCTCATCGCTGAAAACGTGAATCCAGGGCATTGGATTCTCACGGTCAGGATACAGATTATCAAGATGCAGCTGACGGAGCCGTTTATTAGCCAGATATTCCACATACCCTTCAAACTCCTTAAGGTCGATCCCTGGTATATCTTTCAGTATATAGGACGCCCATTCCTGCTCCAGCCTGACCGCTTCTCCAATCGTTTCATAAATGTATGCAATGTTTTCATCTGACTGCAGTTCCTCATTTTCCTCCATTAGGAGACGAAGAAACCGTGAAACAAAGTAAGCATGCTGCATTTCGTCCCGCTGAATATAACTGATCATCGTGCTTGTTTTTACCATTTTCTGCTGACGGGCCAAATGGTAAAAGAAAGCGAATCCGGCATAAAAATATATCCCTTCCAGATTGATGGAATTAACGCAGAGCCGGAAGAGATTCCGGGCAGATGGAGCTTCCCGGAAATCTTCGTAGGCTTTGAGGACCAGGTCATTACGCTTCCGTACGACCGGATCATTTTTCGCCTGATTAAAACGCTCCATTTGTTCGTCAGAAGAAACGAGAGAACTCAACACATAGGAATACGACTCATTATGCACAGCTTCCTGCTGGGCGATCACTGCAAAGACAGCCTGCATGCTTGAGTCGGTCACATAGTCCATCACTCTTGTCATTACAGGCGTCTGCAGGCTGTCCAGGGAAGCAAGCTGAGTGTTGATCCGGAGAAAAACGTCCTTTTCCTCTGGTGTCAGCTGAGGCCATTGTTTAATGTCGTCCTGCATATTGATTTCCTGCGCTTTCCAGAAGTTGGACAAAAGTGCCTGGTACATATCGTACATCTCCGGGTAGGCAATGTCGTTCCAATTAAGAATCCCGGAAGTTTTCCCATTAATAATGCCTGTCGACTTGTTTTCGTAGTCCGGTTCCAGCAGGTTCATTTTTGTCAGATTCATTTATATAAGCCTCCTTTTAATTAATTGTGTGCTGCTGTTTCCAGCTGGGAACGGCAGCTTATTAAGCATGGCAGCTTTCACATTCTGCTATTTCCTGCTGGGACGTACTTCGCACGTAATAAGTCGTTTTTAATCCCTGTCTCCAGGCTTCCAGGTGAAGGTCCAGCAGTTCCTTTGCACTAATATTATGGCGCACATAAAAATTAAAGCTTATTCCCTGATCCACATGCCGCTGTCTTGCAGCATTCTGACGGATACTCCACTGCTGATCGAGTTCGTGGCGCACCTTTTTGTAGTAGGGATAATTATGATGAGTGAGATCAGGAGGAGTGACTTTAAATCGGAAGTTCTTTTTTTCTTCTGCATATTCTACTGCGTACACAGGATCAATTCCGTCAGTTGATCCGGCGATCTTTGCTGTAGAAGAATTCGGAGCCACAGCCATCAGCCAGCCGTTTCGTATTCCGCTCTTTCCTACTTTCTCCTTCAGAGCGGTCCATTTTTCACCGCTGTATTTCTTTCTTTCGAAATAAAGGCCGTTTTCCCATTCTGATCCCGGAAACTGCGGGTATACTCCTTTTTCCTCTGCCAGTGCAGCCGATGCTTTCACCGCTTCATAAGCTATTTTTTCGTAAAGGCTGTCAGCAAAAGCCACTGCCTCCTCTGATTCCCAATGAAGCTGTTTTTCTGCCAGAACATGATGCCAGCCGAATGTACCAAGACCTACAGCGCGGTACGATTTATTCGTTATTTCAGCCTGGCGCACAGGCAGCGTATTGATATCAATAACGTTATCAAGCATTCTCATCTGTATCGCTACTACGCGCTCAAGAACGTCATCTTTTACTACGTTTGCCAGATGCAGTGAAGAAAGGTTACACACGACAAAATCACCGGGTTTTCGTACCATCACCATATTACCTTGCTCATCTTCGTATTCTTCCTGAATAGTGGAAGGACTCATATTCTGGGTAATTTCCGTACATAAATTACTGCAGTATACGGCCGTTCGGCCTTTAACTTTTTTGTTGGCATTCTGCCGGTTCACTTCATCTCTATAAAACATATACGGGGTACCGGTTTCAAGCTGAGCTACCATAATTCGTTTCATTATCTCCATCGCCCGGTAAGTTTCTCTCGGAAGAAGGGGATGCCGGCACGCTTCTTCATACTTTTCCTGGAAAAACCGATGATCCGTTTCGTCATAGTAATCTTCGAGACCGAGAGGATTACCGTTCTCATCCTGCCAGCCCATAAACTGCTTTACTTGATGAGGGCAGAAGACAGACCATTCTCCGGTACTTCTGCCCGCTTCATCTGTTTCTTCAAGCTTCTCCATAAAGTAATCCGGGATGCTTACACCCGTAAATATATCGTGGGCTTTTCTTCTTTCGTCCCCATTGTTTGTTTTCAATTCCAGGAAGCCGTTCATTATGTCCTTATGAAAAATATCCAGGTAGACAGCAACGGCCCCCTGCCGCTGACCGAGCTGATCCACACTTACTGCGGTGTCATTGAGCAGCCGTATCCACGGAATGACCCCGGAGGAAGTGTTTTTGAACCCTTTTATGTCGGATCCGAGGGCCCGCACTTTTCCAAAATAAATACCGAGCCCTCCGCCATCCTTGCTGAGTCTTGCAGCCTCCCAGTTGTTTAAGTAAATACCGTCCAGTGAATCATCTACTGTATCAATAAAGCATGAGGAGAGCTGTCCGTGACTTTTCCCAGCATTCGACAGTGTCGGAGTTGCTGTAGTCATGTAAAGATTGGAAAGAGCCCAATAGGCTTCTTTCACGTATTCCAGCCGCTTTTCCCTCGGTTCTTCGCGCATAAGCGTCATTGCAATAATCATCCACCGCTCCTGAGGCAGTTCATAAACGGCTTTTTCGTGATCCCTCGCCAAGTACCTGTCTGCGAGCAGGAATAAGCCGATAAACGTAAAATAATAATCACGATCCGGCTGCAGTTCCTTCTCCAGTTTATCTATCTCCTCCCGCGTGTATGTATCGAGAAGGCGTCTGCTGTATATGTTTTTTTCTGTAAGACGGTCAATAAGATTGTAAAACTGGGTGTAAGAAGGTGCTCCTCTATTTTCTTCAGCTTTCCTGTACAGCTGCTCCAAATACACAGCCGCTGCTGCATACGTATAAACCGGAGCTCCTGCACCGATACGATCGAGTGCGTCATTAAGAGGCTTCTGCAGATCTTCCATGCTGTTATCCAGGCCTTTTTTTATTTCTTCGAGATTTGTTCCCCATTCTTTTTCCAACCGTGTCAACTGTTCATAAAGATCAGATTGTACTGTCTGCATACTGCTCATCCTCCCAGGATTTCTATTATAAGTACCGTTTCCAACCGGCCGCGTGCCGTCTGTAAATCTCCAAACAAAAAAGCTCTTCCGTATTTCCGGAAGAGCTTTGGAATAAGAGTTCAGCACAGCAGTATATAAAAGCAATAACAACCTGCGCCGCCCCTTACTCCCACTCCCCGGAGAAAAGAAACTTTACGGAAAAACGGCAGGTCTCCTGACTCGTGCTTCAGCCTTCATGAATCCCTTCCCGTATAAACGCCGTTAAGCACTTTTATACAGTGGTATTTTTCATGTCGTCTGCACTTACAGTTGCGGGGACAGTTCCGGATTTTCACCGGATTCCCTTTTAAGCCGCCGGGCGGCACCTGTTCTTCCTTGCATACCATATTTAGTTGATTCGATTTTAATTTATCAATATATTGAATTGTACGCTAGATTTATAAGTTCTGCAAGCAGAGAATTTTCCTATTTTCAATCAGAGGATCTGTTTAAAATCTCCCCTGCAGTGGAATGATTCCATTATCCCACAAACGACAGGAGCAGATAGCATGAACGAATCGTCCTTTTTCAACAATGATTATGAACAATCCCGCAGCAGCTTCCGACAACTAAGCCGCAGGATCCGCACGTATTATCCGGAAGCTGTGCTGGACTACTGGTATACAGGTCCCGCAGCCGATGATAATACAACGGATATAATCGAAGCGGATGCTTTGGAAGAATTCAAAACGCTTATTGTCCTTTCTTCCGGAGAACATGGAATCGAAGGATTTGCTGGAAATGCTGTCCTCGAAATGTTCGTGAAGACTTTTCTTCCTCATCTGGATAAAAGCACTACCGGTTTAACTCTCGTACACGGGCTTAACCCATGGGGTATGCGTCATAACCGAAGAGTAACAGAAAGTAACATTGATTTAAACCGTAATTACCTGGACCATTTTTCAAACAATTCTCCTGTAACTCACTCGATATTTGAAAACCACCTGCCGCTGTTCCGGCCTGCCACCCCGGTGAATGATATCAATACCCATAATAATGAACTGAAATCTGAACTGAGACATATTTTCTCTTATGAGGACCTTCAAATGCTGAAAAACACCCCTCCGGGTCAGTACAAATACAGCGATTCTCTGTATTATGGCGGAAAACATCTGGATGAGCCGGCTGAAAAGTGGACGGACTACTTTATTTCCAGGGCAGCTGGGTACGAAAAGGTTATTCACATTGATCTTCATACGGGAGGAGGTCCGGAGAACGAATTGACGTTAATATTTATGAATGGTGAAACAAGGTCCGCGGAAGAGCTGCAGTCGGCCCTTTCCTGGAAGAACGTCATGAAAAACACTTCCGCGGATATGCTTGGGGATTCTGTCGACTACCTGCAGCGTATCGCTCAGAAAAAATTTACGGATAAGAATATTGTTTCGAGTTTGTTTGAGTTTGGAACCATTAAAGAGTCTTTTGAAGACTGCCTGTTCTGTACTAAAACGATGCTTAACGAAAATTATCTTCATTTTAAAGGGGGCAGCGAAGAGGCAGCTGAAAAGGTCAGTAATGATTTTATACGCCTTTTCAATCCTGCCTCCAGATCGTGGAAAGAATCAGTCGTTACACAGGCTGAGCAGGCATTGAAATCCCTGCTCACTAATGAAGGGGTGCTTTAAAAGCGGCTGCTGATAAGCTGACCGCTCCCCCTCAGCAGCGGGCATTAATGATACTGGATAAAGTATATTTTTATGCAGCGCGGGAAAACTTCACTCCCGTGCGGCAGGCTTGCTGCAGAGGATTTTTCCAGCAGATGAACCTGCTGGGATAAACGAGCAGAAAAACATATCCCCTTTCTTACGTAAGAACCTTAAATACTAGCAAAACTTAAAATAAAAGTGCCATTCCTGCTCCCACCAGCCCAATTAAAAGAGCGTAGACCAGCGCGGGGATAACCGTTTTTCGAATAATGTCCCCTTCCCTGCCCACCATACCGACTACAGCAGCTGCAGCAACGACATTATGAACACATATCATATTACCTGCAGCTGAACCTGCCACCTGCTGGGCAAGGACGATATTAGGGTCCAGGCCGGTTCCAAGGGCCACATTCATCTGAATAGGTGAAAATGTCAACGCAGAAACCATCGCACTTCCGGTTACAAACGAGCCGAGCAGACCAAGAAACGGAGCAGCAACGTGCCATACACTTCCTAACCCGGCTGAAAGAACAAGAGCAATGTATTCCGGCATAGAAACAAAATCGGCAGTGTTCATCCCGGAGTTAATAAACACGTTCACAAGAGCCAGTGTCGGAAACAAAGCAAGAGCTGCGCCAACGACTGTGCCTTGAGCATTTTTAACTGCTTTTCCGAAGTCTTTTAATTTTTTCCGCTGGGTAAACACAGAAAGCAGTGCTGCAAGCAGAAGTACCGCTCCCGGAGAATAAAGGACCTGCCAGCCGGAAGTGATTCCTTCCACTCCGAGTATATTATTCCATGATAAATCCAGGGCTGCCTGTGTAAATTCCTGCACTGGTTCAATAATTCTCGTCAGAAGCAGCAAAGCTATTACAATAAAGTAGGGACTCCAGGCAGCAGCCAGAGACATGTCCGACTTTTCTTCTTCATCCTGAAACCCTTCTGCAAGCGCCTCTTTCCAAATGGTATCCGGGAGAAGAATATTTTTCTTGGCTGTGACCGCCGCTGCCGCAAGACCGGTCAGAGAAGCGAGAATGGCTACAAATTCCGGACCGAACAGCAGAGCATAGACAAAGGCGGATACAGAATAAATGAGGCCTACCATCAGTGCCCACGGAAACAGCTTCATCAGGCTTCCCTGTTGTTTTTTTCTCCCGAAACTTACAGTAAGTACCGCAATAAGAAGAAACGGAACAAAAGTACCTACAAACATGTCCATAAACGTAATGTTAACCGCAATATCCTGAAAAAACTGAGGGCCGGCCTCTTCCAGACCACCGAGCCCAATAATTATCGGCGTGCCGACAGCACCAAATGAAACAGCCGTACTATCAGCAATCAGCGCAAGAGTTGCTGCTGCAAGCGGTGTGAACCCGAGCGCCACCATAAGAGGCCCTGTAACAGCAGCCGGTGTTCCAAATCCGGCTGCTCCTTCAATCAGACTTCCGAATAAAAAAGCAACAATGACTACCTGAACGCGCATATCCGGTGAAATATTTCTGAATCCCTGATTAATCCGGTTGACCGCTCCTGTTTCACGGAGCGTATTTAACAATACAATGGCACCAAGCAGAATAAACAGTATCGTCACTGCCTGATGGAATCCTTCCAGGATGGAAGCCGATAAAATAAGCGGTTCCATATCCCATGTAAAGTATGCCAGGCCAATAAAAATCAGTGCACTGTAAAGCATACCAGTTTTCGCTGGAAGCCGGAGCAGTACGAGAAATATAAACGGTGCGATAATGACACTGAAAGCAGTAATAAACATCATAATAAAACGCTCCTTTTGCAGTCATAAAATCTTTCTTACCTATCATGCTCAGTATTTCACAATTATTATTAAAAAATATGTCTGCGTATTTACTTCTAGTTTCAGTATAGTAAAATTTGTTCCTGTTGTATATAATTTTACCCAATATATATATGACAGAATTATGAATGCCTTATTATCAATCACAAATTACTTTTTCTGTACTAATACGAGCATAAGTGTATGATACAGCTGTATTCCTCAATACTGCAGCAATACGAAATGGGAAGGTCCTTTAGTGGATAAAGCAGCAGTCAGATCCTGAAGAAAGAAGGATGAAATCCTTCCGGGCGCGTGCCCTCGTGTTGACAGGCAACTTTAACAGAGTCTAGTAAAACGACATGTTCCGCAGAACCACCTCCACTTTTTCCAGCACTTCTTTAGCTTTTCCTTTAACAAGCAGATCAAAACTTCCGTGCTCACTCTCTGTTTCCGCATTTACATATATCGTTCTGCCATCCGTCATTCGTGGAAGCTGGTTTACAGGGTAAACCTCCAGACTTGTTCCAATAACAATAACTAGATCTGCTTCTTCGATATTTTTCAAAGCTCCATTCCAAGCGTCTTCCGGCAGAAATTCTCCGAAAAGAACCACTCCCGGCCGGAGTCTGCCGCTGCATGAAGCACATGGTTTCTTCTGAAGAAAATTGTCTATCTCAGTTTCCGTTCCACACCTATGACACTTTACTTTATCGAGCGCTCCATGCAGTTCGTAGACGTTCCTGCTTCCCGCCTTTCTATGCAGTCCATCAACGTTCTGAGTCGCTACGGAATGAATCAGGCTGCTTTTTTCCCACTCGGCCAGAATAAAATGTCCGGCATGGGGGGCTGTTGATTCCAAAGCTTTTATCCTTTCTCCATAAAAATCTGCGAACACGGAATAATTATTTTCTACCGCTTCCGGTACAGCAATTGATTTCGGATCGATTTTCTGCCACCATCCCGCCTTTGAACGAAAATCAGGCAGATTTGATTCAGTGCTCATCCCGGCTCCGGTAAGTACAACTGTTTTACTGGAAGCTGCGACTGCACCTGCAAGTTTTACGATATTTGTTTCTTCTTCCTGAAAGCAGTACTGCAGCCATGTTTCATAAGCAGCATGTGTTTTAAATGGCTGCTGCAACAGACGTGCACCTAAAATTTTTTTAACTTTCGGATTAACATACAGAGGAAAGTACAGCAGCCAGTCCTGCCCCTCCAGTGATTTGAAAACTTCCTCCAGACTTCCGGCTTCCTCTTTTTTTTTGTGATTGTCTTCCATGTATGTGATTACCCTTCGGTATTTTTCTTTTCCCTCTTTATTCCTGCATTCCTGTATTTCAATAGTGCCAGTCTCAGATCCGTAAGCAGCTAATGTTTCCCATGTATTATTCGCCATAAGTCTCACTCCTTTTGGAACATATTATCAGTATAATACCCTAAAAAAGAAGGCCGAAAGCTCCTATTTTACGGAAGGGATCCTTCTCGGACTGTTTATTACAACGGACTAACCAGCCGGATCCAAAGCTGATACAGAATCTGTGTCTGTATACGTTACTTCATTGTTAATCAGCAATCATACCAGGTTTGATGGAATACATTTAACATAGTAATATACTCCAACAAAAAAAGCGGCTTCTGCAGCCGCTTTTTAAAACCTGTTTACTGAGTCCATTCGTCTACGAGTTCACGATTGTTTTCCACCCACTCCCGGGCTCCTTCTTCCTCGTCTTCCATATCATTAATATAAGTCATAAGTTCACCGAGGGTTTCATCATCCATTTCCCAATTGTCCCACCACTCAGCTACTTCTTCATGATCTTCACGGAAGCCGGTCCTCGTCATATAATAGATTTCTTCCGGTTCCCCGTAAATATTCTCCGGATCCTCAAGATATTTCAGATCATACTCTGAAAACGTCCAGTGTGGATTCCAAAGAGTTACCAGTACGGGCTCTTCATTGCTGTAAGCTGAATCAAGCTCCGAAATCATCGCCGGCTCCGAACTTATCAGAAAATTATACTCTTCCAGCTCGTATACTTCGATTGCATCTTCTGTTAGCGCTGTAAGACTTGCTCCTGCATCAATGCCGACGATTTCTTCGTTAAACATTTCCGCGTTTTCGTTAAGTTCTTCAATGCTGTTAATATCCACATACTCCGGAACGACGAGTCCGAGGCCCGTACCTTCAAACCAGCTTTCTCCAACTTCAACATTGTCTTCATGCTCCTCATAATAAGGGTCGTCCGTTGTCGGAAGCCACACGTTCATTGTTGCATCAAGATCTCCATTGGCAATACCTACCCAAATAGGCGATTTTTCTGACATTGTTAAAGTAACATCATATCCTTCTTCTTCCAAAATCACTTTCCACAGATTGGAGCTTGCAATATTTTCAGCCCAGTTGTTCAGACCGATTTCGATTTCTCCATTTTCTCCGGATGCATTATTTTCTGAAGCAGCACCGTTATTTTCGTCGTTATTATTGCCCGTATTTTCATTTTCTCCGCATGCACTAAGCAGGACTGAAGAGATAATAATGCTGCTTACAAGGAAAGGTGTGCGCTTCATTATATGTCTTGCTCCTTCCATTATTCATATTAATTCACCTGGTCAATTATATTATAAGCCGTTCTCTTCTGCAAACGCTGTCTCCCCTTCACACCGGGCAGGAAAGGCCTGGTAAATGATGTAACTCCTGTTCCCGCCTTTTTTCTTCCAATTTGATTTCATGCCTGAAAACACAAGCGGGTCCACGGACACGAACAAAACACAGTAACTACCTTAAGGAAAAACGTTCTTAAAAATCAGACTCCTGAATTATGCCATAAATTGTTTCCCGTGGACTGGTATAAATGCAGCTATTTCGCTTTTAAAACGTTCTCTGTTTTCTTTGCTGAGAAGATTGCTCTGCCACGTTTCAACCGTGCCGTCTTTTCGAATAATTTCAAAGCTTTCTTCTTCCCACACTACATATTCAATATTTCCCCATTTGAGTTTTCTTCTTCTTCTCCCCGGTCCCTCATGTGACTGTAATCCTTCTTCATCAATATAAAAAAGTACTACGCGTCTCATATTAAAAAAATAAATACCGAGAAGTAGTGCTAAAACACCTGCAGCAAATGCGGCAGCTTCGATCCATCCAAAGCCGGCGTATTGCACCCTCGCGGTTCCCAGCCATAATGTAAGCACTGCCGCTGAGAACCAGAGTCCTCCCATCCATTTCCAGGATGATTTATTGTCAAAATAAAATTTCATTTGTCCCTCCCGGGCATCTCTGCCTTTGAATCTGCTTCTGTTCGATTGTGCGATCTCCATAGTACATCATCTTTTTCTATCAATATGCAAAAAGCACCGGGGACGCTCTCCCGGTGCTGAGCAACTATCGTCTGCAGTAACAGAGATTGCGTGCTGCTCTATACATTACATAAACGAAGGAAGAAATATATACAGTCCAGACCCATTTCGTCTTAGTAGAGAAAAAACGGTAAAAATATACTCCCGACAATATTCCGAGAGCAAATAGACAGATTTTCAGCACCCCTATGTCAAAGATAGAAAAACTTTCTGCTGTCTGCTTCACGTTTTCCACATATCTGTTCATGTTCTTTCCTCCCCTCTCCAGAGTTCCATTATAAACAGAGGCTTCTGTTCAATCAGCTGTTTTCAGAATCAATTTCTTTCACCCTGCCTACAGTACCGTCCGACAGGCGGACTTTTATTCCATGTGGATGCTCATTGGATTTGGTGAGCAGCTTTTCTACTGTGCCTTCTGTCAGCTTTCCGGTCCGCTGATCCTGTTTCTGGACCACTTTCACTTTCATGCCGGGTTTAATTGATGAACGTTTCATTCCGGACATTTTCTTAAGCCCCTTTCCGTATATAACTTAAATTTTACATCGCTTCTATCAGTATACGGAAATTCCTGAGAGAACGTAAGACTAACTTTTCATCTTCGGGTCAAGAGCATCTCTCAACCCATCTCCAATCATGTTAAATCCAAGCACTACGAGCATAATGGACAGCCCCGGGAACAACACTGTCCATGGAGCACTCTGTATATACTGTCTCGAGTCTGAAAGCATTCTCCCCCATTCCGGTGTCGGGGGCTGCGCTCCCAGACCAAGAAAGCCTAGAGCAGCAGCTTCCAGGATGGCTGTCCCAAAACCAAGGGTTGCCTGAACAATAATCGGCGCTGTACTGTTTGGAAGCACGTGGTGGAACAAAATCCGTCCGCTCTTCATCCCCTGGGCTTTAGCTGCAAGAATATATTCCTCTTCCCGGATGGAAATAACTTTTGAGCGGACGAGGCGGCCGAAAATAGGAATATTAATGATCGCTATGGCAATCAATGCATTTTGAAGAGACGGCCCTAGAATAGCGACGATAGCAATAGCAAGAAGTATACTCGGAAAAGCAAGCATAATATCAAATATTCTTGAAATAATCATATCGATCCAGCGGCCGAAATACCCGGCAATAATCCCGAGCAGTGACCCGAAAACCAAAGCGCCGATTACCGCGAAAAAGCCAACCATGAGAGAGATCCTTGCTCCATAAACTATGCGGGTAAATATATCCCTTCCGAGATCATCAGTACCAAACCAGTGAGTGGAAGAGGGTGGCTGCAATCTGTCTGCCGCACTCATTGACTGATAAGTATACGTCGTCAATAATGGGGCAAAGATAGCAATTAATATGAAAAAACCGATAATTATCATTCCTACAATGGCCAGCTTGTTTTTAACCAGCTGACGGAATGCTTCTTTCCAGGGGGAAGCAGCGGCAGGGACGGATGTCTGCGGCTCCTGATGCTCCGGGCCCGGAAAAGGTGAATTTTTAGATGGGCTGGTAGGTTCCATATCAGTCTGCCTCCCCTTTAATATTTAATGCGTGGATCAATATAGCTGTAAAGCAGGTCCACGATCAGGTTAATAAATACGAACATTGTGGCTATTACGAGGATACCGGACTGAATAACCGGATAGTCCCGGTTTCCTATAGCATCAAACACGTAACGCCCAATTCCCGGCCAGCTGAAAATTGTTTCCGTAAGTATTGCTCCTCCGAGAAGCGTCCCGGTCTGCAGGCCGACTACTGTCAGCACAGGGATAACCGCATTTTTGAAACCGTGCCGGTATACGACAGTCATTTGATGAATCCCTTTTGCTTCCACTGTCCGGATGTAATCAGAACGAAGCACTTCCAGCATACTCGAGCGGGTCATACGTGCAATAATAGCCATCGGTATTGTTCCAAGTGCCAGTCCAGGAAGCACAAGGTGCCGGAAGGAATTCCAAAATTGGTCCGGTCTGCCGGAAAGAAGTGTGTCAATTAAATAAAAGTTTGTTACTGTTTCTACTGGATCCCTCGGGTTCGATCTGCCGAAGGCCGGAAGCCACCCGAGTTCCTGGGCAAAAATCCACTGCTGCATAAGGCCGAGCCAGAAAATGGGCATTGATACACCGATCAATGCGATGAGCATCGCTGTATAGTCGAACAAGGAGTTCTGCTTCCAGGCACTTACGATACCAGCATTCACTCCGACGATAACTGCAAAAACCATTGCAAAAATTGTCAGTTCAATTGTCGCAGCCAAAAATGGCCATATTTCTCTTGATATATCGGCATTTGTCCGGAGCGACTGTCCAAGATCTCCCTGGAGAAGTCCCCCGACATAGTCAAAATACTGAATGAGGTAAGGTTCGTTCAGGCCGAGCTGCTCTTCAAGCTGGGCAATTGCCTGTGGCGTAGCCTGCTCTCCAAGAATTGTCTGGGCAGGATTACCCGGTATTAGATGAATAATAGAAAATGTGATTAACGACATTCCAATAAGCACAGGTACAAGCATAAGAAGCCGTCTTATCGTATAGGCGAGCATCGTCTTCCCCCTCCCGCTTCTAAAAACGTATGTATAATTGCTTTTTTCTCGTCAGGATTTAGAAACTCTCTCCCCCAGACCGGCGCAGACGCTTCTGCCAGGCCGAAAGCCCGGGCTGCACCTGCCCAGTTTTAAACCCTGTGGTAATATTTTTAATGGAGTGATTCATTGAAAAAGGGCAGAAGAGCTTCTGCCTCTTTCTGCCCTTTACATGTTTATTCGCTGATTTCCACTTCTGTTAAAGGTTCGCTTGTCTGCGGGTGCGGAACGTAGTTCTGAACGTTTTCACTTCCTGCAAGTACTGGGATAGAATGAACAAGCGGAATCATCGGTGCATCCTCGTGAATAATTTCCTGAGCTTCTTCGTACAGTTCTACCCGCTCATCTTCATCGATGCTCGTTTTCGCCTGATCCAGCAGAGAATCTACTTCATCACTCCGATAAAAATTACGGTTTCCTCCAGGAATTGCATCAGAATGCAGGAGGTTACCAAAGAAATAATCCGGATCCCCGTTTACACCGGACCAGCCGAGCATAAACAGATCATGTTCACCGGCTTCTGTCTGTTCAAGGTATGTCGCCCACTCCATGCTGACGATATTGGCCGTTACGCCGATATCAGCGAAGTTTGCCTGCATTACTTCTGCCGCACGCTCCGGATCCGGCATGTACGGACGGGCTACAGGCATAGTCCAGAGATCAATTTCCAGTCCGGCATGTCCGGCATCGTCAAGCATCTGCTCTGCGAGTTCCGGATCGTATTCGTACGGGTCGATGTCATCGTTATACCCGAGGTAGTCCGGCGGAATAAGGTTTTTGGCAGGCTCAGCCATTCCAGCGTAAAGAAGGGAAATAAGGCCTTCTTTGTCTATCGCATGGTTAAGTGCTCTTCTTACTTCAGGATCATCGAACGGCTCTTTGTCTTCGTTAAATCCAAGATAGCCGATGTTGTTCGTTGCGCGTTCGAACATTTGAATACCTTCTTCACCTTCAAGTGCATCGATATCATCCGGATTCAGACCGTCCATAATATCAATTTCCCCGGAGCGCAGTGAGGTCAGGCGGGCTGAGTTATCAGGAATCACCTGGAAAATAACCTGATCCAGTTTTGGAAGATCCTCCTGCCAGTAGTCTTCATATTTCTCCAGCACAATACTGTCGTCTTTTGACCAGCTGACAAACTGGAAAGGTCCTGTGCCTACCGGGTTTTCATTAATAGCGCTGCCATACTCTTCAAACGCCGCCGGAGAAGTCATTGCAAAATAGCTCATCCCCATATTCTGAATGAAGGATCCGAGCGTTTCATTGAGCACAAACTCAACTTCGTGATCGTCCAAAACGTTAATTTCTTCAATAACGTGCCCATCGTCCCCTTCAAATCCGCCAAACTGGGTACCATAAACACTATAGGCGTAGCCTTCATCTGCAAAATGATATTCATGATCAGGATCTGCCCACCGTTCAAAATTCAGTTTGACAGCTTCTGCATTAAATTCTGTTCCGTCATGGAATGTTACTCCTTCACGAAGCTGAAACACGTAGCGGAGCCCATCATCTTCGACTTCCCAATCTTCAGCAAGTCCCGGACCAATTTCAAAAGAATCTTCATCAAACGACAGAAGACTTTCATAAATCTGCTGAGTAACGCGTGAAGATTCTCCATCTGTAACACTTGCATAATCAAGGCTCACGGAATCACCACCGCGGGCGTAAATCAAAGTTTGATCCTCTGCCGGCTGAGCTGCTTCTTCACCATCCTCGTTCCCTGCTTCATTGTTGTTTGTTTCTGCAGCGTTGTTGTCTGTTTCTGCAGCATTGTTGTCTGTTTCAGTATTGTTCGTATCACCATTATCCCCACACGCTGTAAACGTCAATACTGTCCCTGCAGCAATTGATAAAAACAGTGCCTTTTTCATTCCATTTCCCCCTTTTTAATGTTGTTTATTTTATCTGCTGTCCTGCCGGTTCCTCTTCGTTATACAAATGACAGGCAGCAAAATGGCTATCTCTTATTTCCCGGAATTCCGGAACATCCGTTTTACACATGTCCATTACTTTCGGGCACCTCGTGTGGAACGGACATCCCGATGGCGGATTCGAAGGACTTGGTACATCGCCTTCCAGAATAATTCTCTCTTTTTTCAGATCAGGATCAGGTTCCGGAACGGCAGACATCAGCGACTGAGTATACGGATGAAGCGGTTCACGGTAAAGATTATCTTTTGAAGAGAGCTCAACCATTTTCCCCAGATACATAACTCCAATTCTATGGCTGATATGTTTGACTACACTGAGATCGTGGGCTATGAAAATGTAAGTGAGCTTAAATTCTTCCTGAAGATCTTCCATGAGATTCAGAATCTGGGACTGAACAGAAACGTCCAGTGCAGACACCGGCTCATCGCACACAATCAGTTTCGGCCGGACAATGAGGGCACGGGCGATACCAATACGCTGACGCTGGCCTCCACTGAACTGATGAGGATACCGTGAGGCATGATCTCCGCTCAGACCAACGATCTCTAAAATTTCTTTTACTTTCTTTTCCCGTTCTTTTTTATCCCCGATTCCGTGAACAAGCAGAGGCTCCCCAAGAATTTTCCCTACGTTGTGACGGGGATTCAAGGATGCATACGGGTCCTGAAATATCATCTGCATATCCCGACGCATTTTCCGCATTTCTTCTGAAGACATTTTTGTAACATCCCGGCCTTCGAATACTACTTCTCCACCGGACGGTTCTGTGAGCCGCAGCAGCGCCTTTCCTGTAGTAGACTTGCCACACCCTGACTCTCCTACGATGCCTAGTACTTCTCCTTCATAAACTTCAAATGAAACATCATTCACTGCTTTAACTTCTCCAACCCGGCGTCCGAATACCCCACCCTTAATTGGGAAATACTTCTTTAAGTGTTTAACTTCCAACAGTGGTTTCACGGTCATCTTTTACGCCCCCTTCCTCCGCATAAAGGAAGCATCGGCATAAATGTTCCCCTTCCAGCTGCAGGAGTTCCGGATCTTCTTTAATACACCGGTCGAATACATGTGGGCATCTTGGCGCAAAACGGCAACCTTTTAAAATTGAACCGGGTTTTGGAACATTTCCAGGGATTGAGTAAAGACGTTCATCTCTCTCTGTCAGTTTAGGAAGAGAGCGGATTAACCCCTGGGTGTAGGGGTGTTTCGGATCTTTCAGAATGGTTCTTACATTTCCCTGCTCCACTACTTTTCCTGAATACATAACCACCACCCGGTCACATATTTCAGCTACGACGCCAAGATCATGGGTAACCAGAAGAATAGCGGTACCTTTTTCCTTATTTAATTTCTTCATTAGTTCCAGTATTTGAGCCTGTATAGTAACGTCCAGTGCAGTAGTCGGTTCATCTGCAATCAGCACCTCCGGGTCTGACGACATAGCTATTGCAATCATTACCCGCTGCCTCATCCCCCCGGAAAGCTGATGGGGGTATTCATTTACTATTTCGTGCGGCCTCGGAATCCCGACGAGTTGGAGCATCTCCACAGCTTTATTATGTGCTTCTTTTTTTGAAATGCTCCGATGCTTCCTAAGACCTTCTGTTATTTGAAACCCGATTTTAAACAGCGGATCGAGGGAAGTCATCGGCTCCTGAAAAATCATAGAGAGCTGATTTCCACGGATCCCCCTCATTTTTTTCCGGCTGATAGTAACAAGATCTTCTTCAGAATTTGATTTTTCGCTTCGGTATATAATTTCCCCACCGACAATTTTTCCCGGTGGATTCGGTACAAGCCCCATGATAGAAAGCGAAGTAACGCTCTTTCCACATCCTGATTCCCCGACAACTCCAAGAACTTCTCCGGCTTCTATGTGAAAACTCACATCGTCTACAGCGGGAATTTCTCCGTTGTCTGTAAAAAAATGCGTACGAAGGCGGTTAACCTCCAAAACTGGTTTTTTCATGTCTTCCCCCAGGTTTTGACATGTTCAATTCATTATGTAGCAACATTTCTAATTTTCGAAAAAATTAGAACCTTAATGAAAAAGTTACTACACTATTTGAGAATAATCAATTACTATTTTCAATTTTTTATAAAAATATGGAATTTACTGTTTTTTTACGGTGCTATTATGTTTATGCATATTTATGTATACAAAGGTTTTCTTCTTCTTCTTTTTCTGAATTATCGTGAGATAACTTCTCTGTTTTCACCTTTATATCAGCAACAGCTGCCGACAAAGTTTTATGCAATAAAAGCCATATTTGTCGTTGATTACGGAAAGAAATTTCGCTGCCGCCCTTCCGTGGAGGACAACAGAAAGTTTTCTCCGCGGCAGGTGAAAAAACCACGGGTTCTATTAACATAGAGTTTTAACAGAGATATTGATGCAGTTAAAACGGCACCATGAAAATTGAAAATATCCAACGCTGTGCAGCGAAGGCGGGGACACCCGGAGGATCAGTGCGTTCGAGAATCCATTTTGGCGTACACTTCTCCCGCCAAGATCAGGTGGGGACAAGCCCTCAGGTAAACCTCGCCGGGAGTGCAGCAGCGTTATGTCTATCTCATAAACGAGCTGTTTTCAAGGCAGCCATAATAAAAGAACAAAAAAAGCTCCCTTATAACAGCATCTTATCTTGCACTGCTGCCAGGAAGCTTTTTCATCTGCTATTTATTTTTTTCTCCAAGGAAATCCACTGAAGAAATCTTTTACTTTCTCTGCTTTTACACACTGTCCGGCTGTCAGGATTTATTTTCCGCTTCATCGAGACGCTCTTCCAGACGCTGTATCTGTTCCTGCAGCTGCTGGTTTTCACGCTGCATTTCCATACCTTTTGAGGAATAATAAGGATCTGTTTCCCACCAGTCCATTCCAATTTCTTTCGCTTTATCCACTGAAGCTATGAGCAGGCGTATGCGAATAGTAATGAGTTCCACGTCCGCAAGACTGATGGAGATGTCACCTGCGATAACGACCCCTTTATCAAGGACAGTTTCCAGAACATCCACCAGACTGTTGGATGCGGTAGGATGTTTTACCGGATCTTGAGTTGACATGAATAATCCTCCCTTATATTATAACAGGTTGCCAAGAGGTCCCAGATCAATGTTTAGATCTTCATCTGTCAGACCAAAGTATTCTTTCATTTCCTGCATTTTCTCCTCCAGATTATAAAGAGCCTCACCAAGTCTTTCTGTTTCTTCATCGGTAAGAGAGCCGCTTTCTACACGGCGCATTGCCTGACGCTCAACGAGCTCCCGGAGCAGTTCGATCACAGTCAGAACAAGCTGAGCCAGTCCTTCCTGTGCTTTTTCCGGATCGAGGGATACTTTCCCCGGGGTACTGGATAATAGTTCCGGTGCTTTTTCCATTATTTTTCTCCTCCTGTTTCCGATAATTCCTCAGTCTTTTCTGCTTCTTCTCTTTCCCTTGCACTTTTTTCGGTGCTTTCTATCAGTGTTTCCACAGAGGTAAGGAGAATTCGCAGATCGAGATAAACCAGGTCTATATCTGCTATCGAGATCATGATATCCCCTCGAAGCACGACTCCTTTTTCAAGAACAGCATCCAGAACATCAAGAAGGGATACTTCATCATTTTTCTGCAGTTCACGAGGCATATTAGCCTATCCCCCTTCTTCATTAGTTTCAGACAGCTGAATTTCAGCAAAGTGATAGAACGGCCACGGGCCGGATGCCTCCGCTGTTAAGCCCGGATACTTTCTGTCAGCATTATCCTGAAACTCATGAATAATTTCAAGTGCTTTTTCTGCCGATGAATGACTGTTGAACAAATATGCTCCATTCCAGACCATTTCTTCCCGTCGGCCGCTCAAATTTTTTCTCCATACTTTTTTTTCCTGCACTTCAGCTGTCAGGGGTTTAAGTGATTCGTGAAGCTTTTTGCAGAGTTCGGACACTTTTGCTCGTCCTCTTTTCTGCAGCTCCTCTTCCATTTTTTTCAGCGCAAAATACTGCCGGCCCCTCGGCATTTCGCCTATTTCTTCTTTTATTTTTTTTATTTCATCTTCATTTTTAACGAAAGCATCATCAAATTTTCTTCGATCAGCATATATTTTTATGCTCCATTCTTCCGAACCTGTCAATTTACGAAAAAGCTTCTTAATTTCTTCCTTGTGTGGAAAAACAGCGCCTTTCATGCTTTCATAATTTTCGTAAACAGTGCCGAAAGCGAGAGGAATCACTACTGAATTCTGCAGAAGTTCGTTCAAGACTTGATGATGGTGGAAAGCATTTTCTTTTATCCATTCTGCGTTTTCCTTATTTGTCTGAAGGGCATCTTCAGCGAACTCATCTTCTGGTACCGGACAGCACGCGGTACGTAACCCATATACTACTGGATATTCCACCGGGGAAAATCCGTCGATTCCATGAAGCTCTGGTAAATCCCGCTCAGGAATGTCCGGTATAAATCCATACACGTAGTACAGCTGTCCCATACGAGTCCTCCTGTCTATCTTATCTTTCCTCTTCTTCCATCTGCTGCATTTCTACTGCTGCTCGGTACCGTCTGAGCAGTTCTTCTTCTTCCTCTTCGTAAAGCTCTTCCGATATTTCTTCGAGTTCCAGCATCATCTGCAGGCGCGCCAGTTTCTTTTGAATCGTTTCAAGATCGTAGAGCTCTTTATCAACTTCTTCTTTTACCTTTTCACCAACAAATTTGACTGTGTCAATCGGCCAGGTAAAAAGTTTAAGAATCATGTTGCACCTGCCTTTACTTTTAAATCAATAAAGTTGTAAGCCGGCCACGGTCCGGAATAGGCAAAGTCTATCCGGTCCTTCCATTTCTCGTGAAGTTCGTTTACTTTTTTATCAAAAGCTTCCTCTTTATCTTTATCAATTAAAAAAGCAGCGTTTAAAAGCATTCGTTCATTAATAACTTCATTCGATTTAGCTGCATCGGCTATTTTAGCCAGGGGTTCAAAAATTTCTTTTTCGAATTCCAGGTGAATGGAGCCTATAAAGTTTTTAGAAGCTTCTCCAAGCGCCATTCTATCGTAGTAACCGGCCGCTTTCGACTTATCTTCCAGAGCTGCTTTCATCTGTTTCAGTTTCGGATTGCTGTGAGCCTGTTTCTGCATCCAATCTTTTTTGCCGACAAGCTTCAGCCCTACTTCAAATTTATTTTCTATTTTCGGAAATATTTTTTTGAAATTATCATAAAGTTTCTGCATGAAAATCTTTACGTCTTCCTGACTTTCCACAATGTTTCCAAAACTTACTGGAATGACCGTATGCTCTTTCATTACACTGCTCACTGTATCCTGATGAGTTCTTGCGTTTTTACGGCTCGGTTCATATATCTGCACAGGAGCCTGTGCCACCACCACAGCCACGTCCTTATAAGGAATCGAAAAAACCTCGCGCTTTCCACCTCCGAGGCTGACCGGTTCAAACTTCTTTTCCACCGCTTCCGGAATTACTGCAAAAAGGTAATATCCCATAAAAGCAGCCCCCTATCTACTGATTATTTCGTTTTTTGTACAGCATTTTTAACTAAGCGGGAAGCCTTTGCAAATGTATCGGTTCCTTCAAACCGGACCACTTCTCCACTCAGTACATCCTGACAAATCTGCGTAAATTCTTCATCTTCCGGATTAATGCTTACTTCTGCTTTTTGAGCAATCGTCGCAATCATTAATGCTGACCTTATACTTAAAAGACCTTCTGCTTCCTTCACTTCTTCCTGAAGGTTTTTCAGGACACCCCAGACAACTTTTGCTTCTTTCTGTTTCACATCGGCTTTGTGCTGGATAATACTTTCTGTGGTACGCTGCGTGTAAGCTACTTCCAAAGTAATGAGCCGGTCCATCAGCGCATCCTGTTTTTCAAATACACCCGCGTATTCAATTGGATTCGATGTGAAAATGATATTAAATTCAGGGTGGACAGGAACATGGGATTTGTTCTGCTTTGTACCATAAAGCGGAATAACCCGTTCTTCCAGAATGGACAGAAATAAGTTGTTGGTTTCCGGACGCGACCGTGAAAATTCATCGTAGATCAGAGTGTGGCCTTTTTCAGCCGCTTCCACCAGCTTACCCGGTGTCCAGTTTTCTTTAATGTTCACTTCTTTTTTATAAACCTGACGTATAAAATTATCCACGAGCTTTGTACTCGTAAGCCCTGTAATTCCACCGAGGAGGTCCTCATTCGTAATTTCGTGGTTACCGGTAATCACTGTGACAGGACGATCTCTGCGCGCTGCAATTTCGAGAGCCAGAGCCGTTTTACCTGCCCCGGATCTTCCTGTAAGGTGAATCGGATATCCGCTCATCAGGCAGCGGTCAGCTCTTTTAATAAGTCGTTTCGTTTCTTCTGTTTCTACATAATTCTTTTTCCCCTGCTTCTTTTCTTCTTTCTTTTCAGGTGGCTTCTGATCCTGCGGCCCCCGCGCAGCCGGGGCGGATCTTTGTGACTGATTCCGTTTCCTGTTTAAATTCTCACGATTTTTTTGGGCGGCAGTTCTTCTGGATGATGTCTGATTTTGTGCACTCATAATTAATCAGCCTCTTCTTCGCCATGAACAGCCGTGGAAGTTCTGCGCCGAAGTGAAGTTCTCTCAAAAGATGACACATCTCCATCTTCATTTACGTGCACGAGGTACGTGCCGATCAACTGATCCCGTCCATAACGCTGCATATATTCTTTTTCTTCGATGACTTCAACACCAAGTTCCCAGCCTTCGTCTCTGTTCTTAATTGCTGTTATCCGGTGTACTGGATATAAATAGCTCTTAAAATAGTCTTTCACTGAAGTAATCAAGTCTTCTGTTTTCACCAAAATCCCACCTTTTGAATTTGAAATGTGAACTGACTTTCCCTTTCAGCCGAAAAAAGGACAGCCGGCCCTTATCCGGAGGAAGTATAACTCCGGATAAGCTGCCGGCAGGACCCTTCTGCATATACTTCTTCAGCCTGTCTGGCAGTTTCGATTGTTACGCGAAGTTTAACTGCTCTCTGCTGCCTTCAGAGAGGTCTTCATCAATTTCACCCTGTACTTCGTCACGAAGCAGACCAACTGCCTCTGCATATCGAAGCCAAGTATCGACACTGGCGATAACTACACGTGCTTCAATTGTAATAAGTTCGATACCTACAAGTGAAATACGTGCATAAAGGTCGATAACAATTCCTTTATCTAAAATACGGTCAATAACTTCCGCAAGACTGGATGAATCTGTACTTTTCTGAATACCCATTTCTACATCTCTCCTTTTAATATTTTAGGGTTTTTTAATATAGGATGCGCCCTTGATACTGCTGGCCCCCTTAACGCCAGAGTACCCTTTGATGTCAGAGACAGATTTAATACCGTCATCATCATCTTTATCACGGGTGAACGCATTGTCCTTAACTTCTTCTTTCGCGTTTTCCATCTGATCTTCGAGTTCATCTTTTGCATCTTCGGAGCGTTCCTTAAACTTTTCTTTCGTTTCGCCTAGTTTATCGCCGACTTCATCGAAACTTTCTTTAATATCATCTTTGGCCTCCCGGGCCTGTTCAAACGTATCATAGAATTTTTTGCCGATACCTGCTGCGGCTGCAGCACTTTTAGCCTGAGGGTGATCATCGGCAAAATCCTTAGCTTCATCCACTGCTTCATCTTTTACTGTGTCTTTAGCTTTTTCTGCTTTTTTCTTAATTTTTTTCCCCATGGAGGCTTCTTCTTCTGCCATAGCTTCACCTCCCTAAAAATTTAGGATTCCTTAAGTTTTCCTATAAAAAAACCATCTACTTCGTGCAGTTTTCCCCGCCATGTTACTTCACCTTTTGAAGGAGCAGCGGCCCCTGATTCATCAAACATTTTTGCATCTTTCACGTGAATGTAGTTAACCTCGGGTTCTTCCCCGCTTTTCAGCTGGTCAGTTGCCTTTTTAAGCTGCTCATACACGTGTTTATCTGCATCGGAGTCTTCATCAAACACTTCAAGCATTTCCTTAAAATAATCTTCGGCTGACTGGAGGGTGCCGCTTACTAAAGTTCCGTTGACATTCAACGTCACTGGTACTTCGTAATTTTCATATTCATTTACCGATTCAATAAGAAGCTGTAAAATAACGTCTTTTTCTTTTTTTATTCCTGGCATAATGTCGACCCCTTCTTTAGCCTTCCTTAAAAATTACTTTTTGGAAGAGCTTTTTTTGCGGCTTCCTTTTCCCTCTACTTCTGTTTCCTGTCCGGAATATTCTTCTTCTTCCTCATCTTCATCTTCTTCTTCCTGACTGTCGTCTCCCTCTTCTTCCTGCTCTTCGTCTTCTTCCTCTTCTTCGTCTTCCTCTTCTTCCTCTTCTTCATCCTGGCTCTGCATAAATTTCTCCATTTTTTCTTCGAGTTCATCTATGCGGCTTTGAAGCTGTTCATTTTCTTTTTCAAGATCAGAGGCTTCTTCTTCCTCATCCTCTTCTTCGTCATCTTCATCCATTTCTTCGTCTTCATCTTCGTAGTCTTCATCCTCGTCTTCTTCCTCATCTTTTCCTTTTGTGAAAAGACTTTTGGCGGAATCTTTGAGGGAAGTGCCTGTATTTCCGGCTTTCTCCTTTAACTTTTCAGCGAGGGATTCACTTTTGTCCCTCCACATGTCCTTCATTTCATCCGTGTCCATATCTTCAAGCATACCGGCTACTTTATGGCGGTTTTTAGGGCTGAAATAATAGCCTGCTGCTCCGCCGATGATGGCACCTGTCAGCGTGGATTTGAGCGTTCCCGGCTTTTTGCTGCTTTTACCCTTGCTGCTTTTTTCACTTTTCTTTTTGCTTTCCTGCTGCTCTTCCTGTTCCTCCTGCTGCTCTTCCTGCTGCTCCTGCTCTTCTTCGTTTTGTTTTTTGTTTACACTCTTTTTGCTTTTCGCCATTCAAAAAACCTCCTGTACTGTTAGTTGGATTATTTATCCATTTTCGACATCATTTTTTCCATTTTATCGAGACGTTCTTTCAATTCTTCATTTTCTTTTTTTACCTGGTTAAGTTCTTTATTCCCTTTTCCTGATTTATCTGAGCTTTCCTTTTTATTCGAAGAGCCTTCCGACAGCTTCTCTTTTCCTGCATCAATCAGCTTTTGTGAAACAGTAGATACAAGCTGTTTTGGCTCGAGGTAGGAGTTAACGGATTGTTTCAGATTTGTCTGTACCTGTTCCATCACAAGTTCCTGAACCGTTTTACCAATTTCGGAGCCGATGGATCTCGCTGTTTCTGACTGCAGCGCTTTTTTTAGTACATTTCTGGAACCCTGACTTTTAGCCAGGTACCCGATTCCGGCACCGATCATGGAGCCGGCCAGTACATAATTTCTGTCAAACTCAAAGGAATCAGCTTCTTCTTCGCTTTCTTCCTCTTCGTTTTCTTCAATTTCTTCATTGTTCTCCAGTTCTTCCTGATTTTTTTCTTCTTCGGCCATATTGATCCTCCTCACAATTTTTGAACTATACTCTTAATCCTTATACCACGAATATTGTTACATTAACCTGTTTTTTTAATTTTTAAAGCTGATTGTCTACTTTTACATCTTTCTTTTAGAGTTTCACCCGTCGTTTACGGTTTTTTTCACAAACTCCTGCATTTCATTAATTTTTTATTACAGAGATTGTGATTTTATGAACATTAAGGACCGAAACCGTACAATTACAGGATTTGAACGGCTCCTTATCAGCTCCAAAAAGCTGGTCTGATATTCTAATCGGACCAGCCTCAGCTTTTTGATTAAGTTCCTTTGCTGGAAATTGTTATCCTACCGGATGAATACGTGTCTCCTGCCGCCGCAGACGGATTTGAACGTTCAATAAGCTAGAATAAAAAAACAATCAAAACAACAATGAGTACAGCCTGAATTAGTGATATGATCAGCAGCTGCAGCGGTGACTGTCGCATTCCCGGTACGAACCGTCGTCCAGCAAAATTAAAAAGAAGCATCAAGGCGAGACCAACAAAGAAAATAAGCAGGATTTCCTGCAGCATTATTATCCCTCATTTCTCCCATTCGAAACTGGAACGTCCGAACAGATTGTGTTGGAAGTTTTTCAGACAGGATAACCTTCTAATACAATAATTCATTCGTTAAATACGATTAAATTCCTGCCATTATCCGACGTAAATTCCGATCTGCCTGCAGCTATTTCTTTTTATGGGGGCGGGCCAGCAGAGCGACCGTCTCCACCTGGGAAGTATGCGGGAACATATCCACCGGCTGGAGACTTTCAAGCTTATAACCGCCTGCCGTAAGCTCTGTTACATTTTTGGCCAGTGTTGAAGGGTTGCATGATACATAGACGATACGTTCCGGTTTTGTTCTGAGCAGCGTTTTCATCAGCTCTTTGTCCAGGCCGGTCCTTGGCGGATCGACTATTACAACATCGGCATGCCATCCTTCTTTTTCCCAGCGGGGCATAACCGTTTCAGCAGATCCGGTCTCGAATAATGTATGGTTTATATTATTACGCACTGCATTTTCCTCTGCGTCCTTAACTGCAGAATCGATAACATCCATTCCGCGCACTTCCGCTGCGCTGCCGGCGACCCAGAGCCCGATTGTCCCGGTTCCGCAGTATGCATCTACAACTTTTTCCCTGCCGGTAAGTCCTGCTGCATCTTTAGCTGCATTGTAAAGTTTGATTGTCTGCTCAGGATTCAGCTGGAAAAATGCACGTGCCGAAAGTTTGAAGGTGAGATCACCCAGTCTCTCCATAATTTGACCTTCTCCATCAAGTACTATTGTTTCGTCACCAAATACAAGTGGTGTTTTTCCGGGATTTATGTTTTGTACTACCGAGTTTATATCAGGCAGTCTCTGTTTGAGTTCCTTGAGAAAAAGATCTTTTTTAGGAAAATCTTTCGAGGAAGTCACCAGTACGAGCTGATATTCACCGGTTTTAAAGCCCACCCTTGTAACAATTGTCCGTAAAAACCCTTTATGTTTTTTCAAATCATAGATGGATATTTTCAAATCCTGTGCAATTTGTTTTACGGTATTCGTTACTTTGTCAATCTGCGGATGCTGAACAATACATTCGTCGATATCAGTTAACCTGTTACTGCCTGGTTCATAAAGTCCTGCAGACACTTTTCCATTTTTCATTCCTGCCTGCATCTGGCTTTTATTCCGGTAGCGCCACGGATCTTCCATCCCTATCGTATCGCGGAAATCCAGGTTGTCCAGCGGAATTTTTGTGTACCTCTCAAACGCCTGCCGGAGAAGATCCTTTTTTTCTTTCAACTGATGATCATAGGAAAGATGCTGGATCTGGCACCCCCCGCATTTCTCATAATAAGGACATGGTGCTTTCGTTCTTCCTTCCGAAGCACGACGGATTTTAACAATTTTACCGGCCGCAAATTTCGGAGAAACTTTTACAGCTTCACAAACAATTTCTTCACCGGGCAGGGCACCAGGTACGAATACTACCTGCCGCTTAAAGAAGCCGACCCCTTCCCCGTCAATTCCCATTCTTTTTATCGTCAGAGGAAATCTCTGACCTTTTTGAATCGTAACCTGTTTTTTATCTTTCATATTATTTGCTCCTCTTCCAGAAAGATTGAATATTTAATATAATTGTCTGTTCGGACTGTCCGACAGCACTACCTGGAATTATTATTGTCCCTGTTAAAATTTTAACAGAAAAGTGCTTATTTCGGGTTATTCTACCATACCGGTGTCCCATTCTCATTCGCATGCCCAAAACCTCATAAGTTTTTGTTAAAATATATAGTGTTTCAACGATGATCTAATAAGGGAGAGATACTTTTTGACAACTTCTACAGATATTGTGGCTTATAAACTGATGGCAGATGTTTACAAAAAAGTACCCGCCGAGCAGCTGTTGAAAAAAACAGCGCTGTTTTTGTATGAATATGTGCCCCAGGTGGAATGGTGCGGTATATATACTCTCGAAGAAAATTGTTTTCTCGCTTCTTCCAGCTATGACACCAGCTCCTGCTCTTCTGAACATGAAAACGTGAAAACATTTCACATAGGAAGAATAAATAACGGCCGTCTCTCCGTTTGTCTATATATACGATACTCCTCTGCTTTCAGCGGTCAGGATGAACAAAAACTCCGCAGCCTTGCCAGTGCTTTGGGCAGAACCTGTGATTAATCTGATGCACGGAAACAAGTGAAAGCTCCCTCTTTAAAATCCGGTGTACTGTCCCGGCTTCCGCCAGTCTCCGCTTCCCTGGTATAATAAACAAGTAAAGGGCCTCCCATATCTCATCATGGGCAGGCCCTTTATATTGATTCTGTTATTATTCACTGCAGGTACTCCTGATTGTTTAAAATCCAAGCAGGCTGTGAGCATAAATGTATTTCTCTGCTCTGCGTGTTGAAAGTTTTTTATTTCAGCTTCTGAAGGTGACCTGTGCTGTTTATAAAGTGAAATTCCGGATCTTCCTGCTCGTTAATAATGATTTTTGAAATACCAGTGTTGCCTATAATAAAAGGCTTTTTCCATTGATGCCAGTCTTCCCCGGCAATCAGGTACATAAGAAGTATGCCTATGAATCCTCCATGGGAGACAGCGAGAACTGCTTCATCTTTATGATGTTCTTTCCAATGGGAGATCAGACGGGCACATCTTTCCGTAAGGCGTGCAAATGGTTCTGTGCCTTCAATACCCGAAGCAGCTATTCCTGCAGAAGCAATCTCCGGATACTCTTTCATTATGTCCGCACGAGGACGTTTTTCCAGCGGCCCTAAAAAAACTTCCCGGAGATCCTCTGTTAATTGCGGCTCCTGACAATGGTTTGTTGAAAGGACTTCTGCAGTGTGAGATGCCCGCTGAAGGTCGCTGGAATACACAGCATTCAGCTCCACCGTTTCGAAAAAACGAGCAGCAGCTTCTGCCTGTGCTATGCCAAGTGCTGTCAGCGGGTAGTCTGCCTGTCCCTGTATAATATGCTTAATATTGGCTGAAG
>REBZ01000002.1 GCA_007692495.1 Alkalicoccus sp. | reverse complement strand
TTAATCTGGAACTTTTCCATGCCGCCTTTAATAACTTCCACTTTCAGATCTATCCATCCAGGGATTTCGATACCGCCGCAGAAAGAAATTTCTCCATCACCCTGTGAAAAGTGCAGATCGCCGACTGAAAGTTTCGCACCGTCTACGAACACCGGAAAGTATACCCGGGACCCTCTCGTTAAATTTTTAATATCACAGTTGCCGCCATTTTCACGGGGAGGTACCGTACGTGCTCCTTCCCGGGCAACCTGGTCGAATTTTTCGCCTGAAAGACTTCCGAGCACGACACTGTCTTTATTAGGGAGCTCTGCATAGGGAGGAACACGCTGTGGATCTTTATCGACCAGTTCTTTTTCCCTCCGGTTCCACTCATCGAGAAGTTCTTTTGACGGAGCGGTACCAATCAGTCCCGGATGGATAAGACCGGCAAATGAAACTCCCGGAATATGCCGGGACGTGGCATAAATGCCGTTAATATCCCATATGGACTTGGCAGCTTCAGGGAAGTGTTCCGTTAAAAATCCTCCGCCGTTTTCTCTCGCAAAGATTCCGTTGAATCCCCATTCTGCTTCCGGAAATACACCAATGTCCAAAATATCTACAACAAGAAGGTCACCAGGGGCAGCATCATTGACATATACCGGACCGCTTAATACGTGGACGCGGTTTAAATTCACGTACTGAATATCCGAAGGATCGTCGTTATTGGATACCTGGCCGTCGGTCCAGTCAAGACATTCCATACGGAACGATTCCCCGGCGTTTACTGAAAAAGCGGCCGGAATATCCGGGTGCCATCTATTATGGCCCGGCACATCCTGCTTATCCATTTTCTTCGTAAGATCTACTTTAAATCGAGTCTTTGGCATTTCCTGTCACTCCTTTTGAGTAGTTTAGAATCATTCAGACAAATTGAAGCCGAAAGCAGTTTTTCACCTCCTTTTCAGAGTCTGAAAAAAGACAAAAAAGAGCCCTGTTAAAAAACAGGACTCTCCGTAAATCATTATTCAACATATCCCTGAGGATCTTCCTCACGGCCGAACCATACGTGGGAGTAGTTACCATCTATAGCTACACCCATGTACTCAATGTCTTCCCAGGAGCCTTCCCCAAGAAGCAGAGCACGGTGGCTGTCACTGTTCTTCCAGCCGTTAAGTGCTTTTTCAGGAGTAGCTTCGATGCTGTTCCAGTAGGAATTTTCAAAGCCGAATCCAGTATACAGTCCTCCTGTAATCTCGCTGGGCTTCGTCCAGCTCTTTTCAGCGAAATTTTTATCGAAGCCGTAGCAGACCGGTGTCCATTCTCCATGGGCAGACCAGCTGTGCAGGCTGCATTCCTCCCGCTCACTTTCTGGAGCATGAGCATTGGAATCTTCTACATGGGCACGGGCTGTCTGTGTCAGAGAAATGGAAATAGTCAGCGGCTCAAGACCGTTCTCCTCGCGGTAGGCGTTGATTGATTGAGCCAGCTCATTTTCGTCTTCAGTAAGGGAAAAAGATTTATCGGTAAGATTAGCTTCCTTCACTTCAAACTCCGGCTCTTCTTCAGCAAGTTCGTCTGAAGTTGCTTCACTACTGTTCCCCTCGTTCGAATTGCTGTCCTTGTAGTAATTTACGGTTTGAAGCAGAAGTTCTGCTGCTTCCCCATTAGTAAGTACTTCCTCAGGATAGAAATTCTCATCTTCCTGCTTAAGAAGAATATCTGCCTCCAGAAGAGCATGAACAGCTTCAGAAGTTTCTCCGTCTACGTCAGCATAGAAGTTTTCGGAATCACTATGGTGCAGTTCTGCCGCTTTGGAAAGCAGCACAGCATATTCTCCTTTTGTTACTAAGCTTTCTCCATGAAACAGTTTATCATCTGTTGAGTCAATCACTTCTTTATTATAGAGAGCGTTTACTGCTTCATATTCTTTGTCATCTGCGGCAACATCCTCAAACGGAGCTTCTTCCTGCTGTTCTGTTTCTCCTTCCATTGGAAAGGCAGCGTGCAGCAGTTCAACAGTTTCTGACCGCGTCAAATTGGCATTGGGATCAAACGGTTCACCAGGAAAATATTCGAGAAGTTCTGTTTCTGATAATTGGGTGATTTCTTCGTCAAACCAGGATTCCTTATTTTCACCGGAATAGGCTGAAGCAGAGACCGGAAGAGTCAGCAGCATAGAACTAATAAGACCAAGAGATAGCATCCAGCGTTTCATGATAGTTCGCCTCTTTCTTTTTTAAAATAGAAAAGTCTTACAAAAGTGCATTTACACCATAAATACTACTCCCTTATATAGGAAAAACAAGTAGCGCAATAAGATTGTAACATTTTTGACATGTAATTGTAACTTAAATTTCAGGATGTTTCATGGTATAGGCTGTAAATTTTTACAGCGTCAGAGAATGATTCAGGATGTTTCTGCATAACAAAAGAAAAGCCTTCCGTTTATGGCTGACGGAGGGCTTTTTCCTGTTCAATCTGTTCTTTTCTTTTATAGGTTTTCATTTTATCGGTATTAAGCTGAAGCATTTTATCCGGATTATCATTTTTAAC
>REBZ01000003.1 GCA_007692495.1 Alkalicoccus sp. | reverse complement strand
ATATCCTCACTGGATGTTTCGGTCGTTTCCACAAGCTTTACAAGTTTCAGTCCGGTGCTTGTATTTTTGACTTCGTACTGCGAATCAAAGGATTTGATTTTGGCGGAGTCATAATCATAGTAGATGCTGTAGGTTTCCGCTGTGTTTACGATTACCGTGCCGTCTTCCTGCTGTTCAAAACTGCGGATTTCCAAGGCATCAATAGACTGGGTAATATTTCTTTCATACAAGCTGTCCATATACTCAAACGCTTCTTTTTTATACTCCCCGGCATCCGGATGAATCAGGCTCTCTAAATAATACGTGTCGCCTGTATTTACTGCGTAGACGTTTTCCTCAAGAAATTCCTCAAAGAAATAATGCAGGTTTTCATTCAGAAATCCTTCCTCTACATCCTTCTGTATTTCAGCCACTTCTTTCTGTAAAGCCTCAGGACTTTTAATTTCTATCGTTTCCCCGTCTCCGCTTACGTAATCAGTAAAGTGCAGGCTTTCTATCGTGTGCAGCTCCCATTCCTTTTCTCCTTCATTAAACGTAAAGGTGTAACTCATCGGAAACGTTTCTTCGTGCATTTCAAACGTTTCATTATAATAATCGTGCCGTATTTCATCCACATCAAGCATTAAAAACCAGGTATCGTTCTCTTCGTAAAGCCACTGGGTTTCTGGATAGACTTCGACGGACCCTAAAAGATCGTACCCGGAATGATAGCTGTCGTCATCGTAGGCCTGCACTTCCGTTTTCAAATTTTTCATTGCGTCTTCTACTACGTCTTCCTCTGCTTTTACGTGAAACGTAAAGTAGGTGTCTCCCCCGACTTCCTCCGGCTCGGAAAACACAGGCCCAAAAGGAGCTTCCCCCTCCACGTGAAGCTCATCAGTGCTGTCGAGCAGCACCGGGCCGAATTCCAACCCGTTTTTGGAAACTTCCTCCGCTGTATTTTCGCCGTTATAATAAAGCTCCAGATTGTCGACACCGCTCGTTAAATGAAAATATTCCATATGGAAGTCCATCGTGAATTGGCTGTTGTCTGACAGTAACGGCATTTCATTATTAAGCGAGGCTTCCCCGTGGTCAAAGTCGAGCGTGCCGGTGACGTCATAATGGCCGGCAGGAAAATCACCCAGCCAGTACGTCCCGTCTCTCTGCTGCGTGGCTTCCACTTCTTCCCCGTTCACCTGGAAAGCAACGTCTTCGTAATTACTGGAAATGAGCATAGGATATTCTTCCACATAAAACGAATAGTCATCGTAAAACAAAAACTGCTTACCGCTTTTTTCGAGCGAAAGAAACTGGAGATCAAACGGCGGTTCATAAAAACCCGGGGCTCCTGCCGCACTCGTGTTTTCAAAAAATTGAAGGTGGTCCTGAATAAAACCGCTGAAATCACTGCGGATATACGAATCAGCGTTCAAGTAAGCGATAAAATCTTCGACATATTCTGTACTTACGTTTGTATCGTCTCCTTTTACTGATAAATGCCGTTTAACTTCGTTGACATCTCCTTCTGCTACCGCAGTCTGGAAGTTTTCGATCATTCTCTCGGATGAGGTGTAGTTATCGATCATAAAATGGGCAGCTGCACCGATAAGCACCAGCCCGCCGATGGAATAAAATAATTTATTTCGATGTTTCGAAGGCGTTCCGCTAGAAGCTCCGGCGTCATGATGCGGCGGGCACTGAGGACATTTTCCGCTTACCGAATCCAATTCCGAACCACATTTAGTACAATAGCCCATTAAAAGCACCTCTTTATTCTCATTTGTTACTTTTATCATACACAAATATATTGGTAATTTGTATATATTTATTTCTTATGCTAAATTTAGTAAATTTTTATTGTAACCTTAGAACGGTTTCTGCATAATAAATGTAAAAGGGAGAGGTGGGCATCATGAGTCAGCAATATTGTGGGAAATGCGGGGCCGAGGGACTGGAGACAGATCTGTTTTGTGCCGCCTGCGGCGCTTCCATGCAGAAAGTGGCCGTAGGGGAACAGGAATCCGTCCCTGTTGTGAAAGGGATCGTGCAGCAGGCTTCTGCGCACGTAAACGGCATGGTCGGGGAAAAAGGAACGCTTGATTTAAAACTGAAAGACGTTTTTTCTTCTGTATTTGAGAAGCATACGAAAGAAGAAGCCGATTTATTATTTATTTCCGGCACGGCTGTTACGACACCGGACGAAAGTGAAATCCAGACGTCCTGGCCGAAGCCGTGGTTGTTTTCGAGAATTTTTTTAGCGCTTGCCTCGGTATACGTTCTCCTCTACATTACTGCGACAGCGTTTGAAAGCACGCTGGTCATCCCGGGTCTCCTCGTGATGGGCTCTTTCGCCGTACCGTTCTCTTTATTGATCTTCTTCTGGGAAACGAACGCCCCGAGAAATATCAGTATTTTTGAAGTCGTGAAAATGTTTTTTGTCGGCGGTGTTGCTTCCATTGCCGCTACGCTCTTTATTTTTTCCATGATTCCGGTGTACGAACTGAACGTGCAGGGAGCGATTACGGTAGGTATCATAGAAGAAGTGGGCAAGCTTCTTAT
>REBZ01000049.1 GCA_007692495.1 Alkalicoccus sp. | reverse complement strand
GGTATCGGCGGCGTTCACCGCGACGCGCAAAAAACGATGGATATCTCTGCCGACCTGGACGAACTCGCCAAAACCAACGTCGCTGTCGTCTGTGCCGGTGCCAAATCCATTCTTGACCTCGGCCTCACTATGGAGTATCTGGAAACAAAAGGCGTACCCGTTATCGGCTACGGCACAGATCAGCTCCCGGCTTTCTTTACACGCACGAGTGAGTTCCCTGTCAATTTCCGAGTAGACACACCGGAAACTGCCGCAGCCGTACTGCATGACAAATGGGCCCTCGATCTTCAGGGAGGAGCAGTCATTGCCAATCCGATCCCTGAAGAGCATGCGATGAAAGAAGAGGATATTTCTGAAATCATTAATAAAGCATTAAAAGAAGCCCGTACTGACGGCATCTCCGGCAAAGACACTACACCGTACCTCCTGCAGCGTATCCATGATCTCACAGACGGAGGCAGCCTCAAAGCGAACATTGCTCTGGTGAAGCACAACGCCGAAGTCGGTGCTGCGATTGCGGTGCGTTTGAATGAAATAAACTAGTATAATTATCAATCAAATGATTCGAACAACTGCTATTTTTAAAAAGCTTCTATTGTGAATTTTATGTAATAACTAAAAGCGCCACGACGATAATATTTCGTCATGGCGCTTTTGAAATTAAGTTACTGCTTGATAACCGACTCCCTGCTGATAAATTCCGTTTCGAGTGTGTAATGAGATTTTGCGGCATGACCTTCCAGAACTTGAAAAATAACGTGGGAGGCCAGCTTCCCCATTTCGTATTTTGGGTGTCTCATTGTAGTGAGAGGCGGCTGCAGATAAGGAGCCAGTTGAATGTCATCAAAGCCGATAATTGCAATATCTTCCGGGATGTTCAATTTGGTTTCTTTCAGTGCTTCCAGACCTCCTATAGCCATTTCATCATTCGCATAAAAAACAGCATCCGGGAGATCTCCTTGGTTAAGGAGGATCTTAGTAGCCTGATACCCTCCTTCGTGGGTGAAGCTTCCATTCAGAATCCATTTAGAATCTTTCTTCAAGCCAAAATCCTGTAATGCCTGCTCGTATCCTGCCACTCTTTCCTGACTGTCTGAAGAGTTAAGCGGTCCGTGTATACAAGCCACTGATCCTGCCCCTTCTTCCAACAAGTGTTTCGTTGCTTCGTATCCACCTTTGTAATTATCAACCGTAATGCTTGTGAGCGCTTCCTTATCAGGGAGAATTCGGTCCAGGACAATAATCGGGAAACCTGGTCTCACAGACTCTAATATGAAGCTATCAGGAATGTTGTGTGCCAATAAAATTACCCCGTCTGCCCGCTTTTCACGAAGAAATTTAGCAGCGGTGGAGCTTTCGTTCCCATAAGAGCTGCAGACTAGAAGGTCGTACTTTTTTTCGAGTACTTCCTCTTGCACACCGCGGATGAGCTCGGAATAAAAAGGGCCTGTCAGATCACTTAAAATAAGTGCAATAGTCTTCGTCCTGCTTTTCTTTAGATCCATTGCTACTCCATTTTTCTGATATTGCAGTTCTTTAGCTGCTTGAAAAACGCGTTCTTTCGTTTCCTGTTTCATTTTTTTGGTGCCATTTAGTGCATAGGAAGCTGTGGAAACAGCTACTCCCGCTCGTTTTGCTACGTCTTTAATTGTGGCCAATACAGACCCCCCCTTCCTGTGAAAGCCTCTTTCACCGCTTTTTTAAAGTATATACTGCTTAGGACAAAATTAACTTTTTAAATAAACATCTATATTATTTTTTCCTGATCGCAAATCTGCAATTGGAAGAGAAAACCCTCCCTGCCGGTATTGGTTATTCAGCTTTTCTGCATACACTTCTCTGCCGTCGACAGCTATCTTCTGCACACTTTGATTCATATGATAAGTAATCACAAGTGGCTTATCGTCGATCCGGTAATGGAAGGTCAGTCCATCCAGATACTGAGGCAGCACCGGATCTAAAATAAGCATATCACGTTTTCGGCGAATACCCAGCACATTGCTTATAAGCTGGTGCATGTAAATCCCCGGGCCACTGGAATAAATTCTCCAGCCGCCTTTTACTGGAATCTTCCCGTCTCTCAATTCATCAAACTTTTCCGCTGCTTCCTTACGATTCAGGAAAGCTCCATCCGAGCTGCTGAAATAAGCATTGCTCTGCCGGGTGCGGGCATTGGGAACAGCATCTGCTATATTGACTGGATTAATTACCTGCATCCCTTTCCAGGTTTCCTCCTCTTTTCCGATTGCTGCCATAGCTTCCACAAACCGAATATGGGCATGGACATATTGGAGACCAATTTCCCTCCCGAAATTAGCAGCCTGTTCTGCCCGTTTGAAATGATGACTCACCCCTCCCTGATAAGAAGCAGGTCTGTTCATCAGACGTACACCATCCGGGAAGTAAAGGTGTTTTTTGATCGTTTCGAAATGGTCCTCTGCCTCTTTTGGCTTGAGCAGCCCGGCGATCATACTTCTCGTCATTGGCAGGAGGCGATAGCCAATCCCTGTTTTCTGATCGTCAGGATGCAGCATTACTTCCGGTTTTTCAGGATCTTCCAAATATAAAAACCCTGGAAGGGTGCCGCTTCTTTTAAAATAATATTCATAGTCGCGCAGGATATTTTCTTTCAGCTTTAAACTGACTTTATAAAGCGGAAAAGTTTCCGGAAGTGCATTGCCGAACCTTTCAAATGTTTGATACGTAAGCGCCACTGTCCAGGTACTCACCATATAATCTTTCAGGGATCGATTAGCCGGCTGAAGCGTATCGTCCCAGTCACCGTCGCCATAGGAGGACAAGTGGGTATCATGAAGAAAGTGTTCCTTGATATAAGCGATTTGCCTTTCAACATGGGCTTCCAGCGTTGTCTGCTTTTTAGTTGGTAACATCGTGCTTCGATCCGTAAAGGAGACCGATTCGTTCAAAATATCTGTATCTCCGGAAGCCTCTAAATAGTCTGCAAGCAGCTTCAACGGCCAGACAATAATGTCCCCGTGACTCTCTTCCTGCTTAATTGTTTCATAAGCATCAAACATAAACCACTGCGGCCATCCTCCTGTATCTTCGAACTGCTGGCTGTAGACCTTAAGAAGTATATGTTTGACCTGCTCAAACCTTCCAACAGCCAAGAAATACTCCGCGGGTCCCTGGCAGACGTCCCGAGTTCCCCAAGCTGCTGCACCATACTGTTCAAGACCGTGGGGGACCGTGTAGTGAATGAGCATGTTATGAGTGTACCAGCGACTGATGATATTCATTTTTTCTGCTTCTGCTTGTCCATAACCTGATGCTTCCAGGTGGAAGCCGTTCACTAGTTGCTCGTAAAGCTGAAGGAAAGCTTCAGCCTCTTCGCGTTTTTGATGAAACACAGGGTCCGGATGCTCGTTTGTTAAACTCCCTTGAATGAGGAGACTCCAGGAAGCAGCCTCTCCAGTTTCGTGAACGAGCAGAGAAGCCTCGCCCGGCTCTGAATTACTGAGCAGTGCTGTTTCATCGGTTCTTGTTACTTCAGTACCGCTGTAGATCATCCGGTAAGAGAGCTCAGGATATACTTTCGCGCTGTCTGACGCTTCGTCTGCAAAAATTTTCGTGCCGTCAGCCATATTCTCCAGTTGATACGGCACTTCATACTCGTGATTGTGCATGCTCAGCTGGCTCGTAATGAGGAAGCGGTATGTAATACCTTTTCGGGAGGAAACATCCAACTGAACCTCTTCCCGTTCTTTTTTTGTAAAGACAGTTATTGTCAGCATGTCTTCTCCCAGCTTGTAATACCATGTTGCATAGTTAAAGCCCATTTCGAACAGAGAAGGCATCGTTAACAGCCGCCATCCGTCTGCAGCTTTTATATACAGACGCTGTCCTGAAGTTTTCGGGATATTTAAAGGGTTCCGCGCATTCGTCATCAATTTATGGAATGAGGTATTCCCTACAGCCATCTGTGAATTAAATAAACCGTACATATATGACGTTGTCGTGATTACCGAACGATCGGCAGCGTGCGTTTTGCCACTAAGGATAATATGTCCGTGCGGCCTTTCCATCTGCTCTTCTTTAATTGGAAGTACCACGTGTTCTGCCGTAGGAGTAAAAAACGCAGCTGTCTTTCCGCCGATCTTTTCCTCCTGCTGACGCTCAGGAAACATCTCCTCCAGTTCAGCGTCTGACAAACTCTCCCCTCTTAGGGAACTTCCTGTTTTTAAGAGGAATTTTTCTCCTGATTGTTTTTCGGAAAGTTCCGGTCTGGCCGCTGCCTCTTCGTACTGAAGAAGTATATCAGAGACGGGCAAAGAATTTTCCACGGCCTCCTCATGATTCTCTTTATAAACAGCGTAAAAGACCATTTTCTGCGAATTGTTTAAAGTCACAGTATGGGACTGCAGGGCGGTGTAGGCAAATTCATATTGATATACCTCATTAGGAAACTCCGCCTGTTGTAAAAGAACAGGCTCCTCGGTTGTCCTGAAACTTTCCCCAAAAAACTGAAAACCATCCGTACTATATCCTTTAACACCAGTTAATGCTCCCTGCTGTAAAAACGGATGTCCCTTTTCCTGAGGTTGATTCTGGCGGCTGCAGACAACCCATCCTTCTTCGGTCCAGAACGATTGATGATCAATATACTGAGAGGCATAAGCCTCGTTATTTCGCACCATTCCCGCATCGCCGAGACCAAGGTCCTGACCATAGATTACTTCCGCTTCTCCACCGTCCCCGTTAATAGTAATTTCCCAGAACCACGCTCTATCCATCCCTGGAAGAAAACGAAGCTCGTATTCAATACCCTCCCAGCTGCCATGCCAAAGAACACTGTTTTCCTTCAGGCAGACCGTTGAAGGAGAGTTGATACCTATCAGCTTTGTGAAGCTGCTGTGTTGTCCATGTTTTTTTCGTAAATAAATATTATTCATCGATCCATCCAGGATATTCCCAATCATCTGATTGATCATAACAGATCCGGAGTTAAGCTGAAGAAGATCCCCTGCTTTAGAAAATTGAAACTTTACTGCTCCTGCTGATAAGCTGAATGGCTGTGTTTTATCTGCATGTATTTTCACGATACCACTACTTTCTTCTGCTTTGAAAATTTTTATTCTGCTGAGTTTTTATTGAGCAGTTTTGGTAATTTGCGGATTTCTGCAGCTGACACGGAGAAGCACTTCGCTTCCGTTCGACCGATTTGAACGGTATGCCGCTGACTTTTTGTTAACCAGAAATGTTCTTCTCCACTGTATATTTTGGAAAATAAATTTATTACTCTTGAATTTATTACTCTTGAATAGAAAATTCTTCTCTTTCAAGCAGATGCTCCGGGTTTGCTCCAACTTCTGAATCATGGAAGTATTCTTTTATCAACCCGTCGTGCAGGTAATTCGCAATTGAAAGCATTATCATTCCCTGGTCAAGAGCGAGATAGGCTTTTGTCACTTCTCCGGAATTCATATCCACGGTATCAAAAAATCCATATGGTCCATAAGCTCCGAAAGAACGGAGAGATTTCATATTTTCGTATACAGCACTCGGATCGTAATCAAGGGCAAGAAATGAAGCGTGCGGCGTAACAATTCCTGTTTCCGGATAGCCTTCAATACCTGCTGCCGGTACTCCAAACTCCTGGTAGTCCCCAGGAACAGCTGCAGGAGAAAAGCCCCATGCCGGATAATTCTGGTTGTCTGCATACGTCTGCTGAATTTCCACGTGGCGGGCATTATTTAACCCCAGTCCTTCTGTTCCAAGTTCCTTTTCCTTTATAAGCAGCCCCGGCATCAACCCTTCAAACATGCTCCCGCCCCAGCTTGGTACAAATTTGATACCTTCATAATCATAGTGCCCTTGAAAAAAGGAAACTCCGTCATATTCAACTTCGTAACCTTCGGGAGTCTGACTCTGCCAGTCCCACTCGGCCGGAAGGGTTCGATCCATGTGCCACCAATGTTCAGAAGGGACATCTCCTTTTCCGATTGCAAGGTAGCTTGTCATTCGTGGTTCGGTATAGAATGCCCCGTAGTGATGTTCAGTGTAGGCATTTTCCTCCACATCAAAACCTCCGTAAAACAGGTTTTCCTCTTCATCATACAAACTGGAATAATCCATTTCTTCCGCCAGGTTCCAGGACTGTTCTGAGAGGTCTTCATATGCTTCTGCAACGATGTAAAGGGCCCCCGTAAGCCAGCCGTTATCCACCTGAGAAATAAACTGGCCCCAGTCTGTCATCAGGCTCGCATCTTCTGTGTAATACCAGTTATAGTAAAGGCCGTTCCAAGTTTCCATATCCTCTAGGCTGTCGAGAGTTTTTTGAATATCCGAGACCGCTTCTTCTTTTGTGATAAAGCCCATTTCTTCTGCCGAAATTACACTGAGCATGTACAGACCTATATTTGTTGGAGATGTATGTGTTCCTTCTTCATCTTCATCAAGACGGACGATATCTGAAGTCAGGCCGGTTTCTTCATCTGTAAAATCTTCAAAATATTTGTATGTTTGTTTAGCGACAGACTCAAACTGCTTGTCCATAGCTACTTGCTTTCCCGGCGGCTGATCAGGGGAGGCGGAGGCTGTTTCAGGAATAATTGCTGCCCCCATTAATACGGAAAGTGCAAAAGCAGTTTTTTTCATAACAAATCATCCTTTCGAGGTTTTTGTTAATGTAACGGTTGCTTCCTGCGTGTCTTCGCTGTTGCGTCCAACCCGAATACGTACAGTACCTGGGTCCCAGCTCCAGCTCAAATCAGAATGGTAATAAGCAAACATCGTGGCGTCTACGAGAAAATGAACCGTCTCCGTTTCGCCCGGGTCAAGCATGACAAGTCGAAAGTCCTTTAGTTCGTTGACTGGCCGGACGACTTCTCCTGTTAAATCCTGTGTATATAATTGTACAACTTCCCTCCCCCGACAGCTTCCGGAGTTAGTAATATCAACTGTTACTTCCATTGGTTCTTCCTCTGTAAATGTATGTCCTGAAAGAGTCATATTTTTATATGTGAAAGAGGTATAACTCAGCCCGAACCCGAAAGGAAACATCGGCTCGTTCGGTACGTCAAGATACTGTGATAAAAACCGGTCTTCCAATGTCCCGCTTTTTTTAGGCCGGCCGGTGCTGTAGTGATTGTAGTACACTGGAATCTGCCCTGTATTGTACGGAAAAGACATTGTCAGCCGCCCAGCAGGATTTCTTTCTCCATACAGCAGCTCACTGACCGCATGCCCTCCTTCAGACCCTGGAAACCATGCTTCCAGGACGGCATCGGATAGGTTTAAGATTTGATTTAAATCTAAAGGCCGGCCATTAAATAGTACTGTTATAATTGGTTTTCCAAGAGATGCAACGGTTTCGGCAAGCTGAATCTGTGCTTGAGGAAGAGTAATCTGAGAACGGCTTCCTGCTTCCCCACTCATCTCTGAATGCTCTCCAAGAGCGAGGACTACTACATCTGCTTTTTCGGCTTTGTTGCGTGCTTCTTCCAGCAAAGCCTCATTCGTAGAATGGATTCCGCTCCCTTCAGTGGTCACTACCGAAGAGGATAGGGAAGTCATCCCTTCCGTAAGAGAAACTACATCCTTTTCTTCTCCGTAGATAGACCATGCGCCCATCAAGTCTTTGCTGGAGGCAAAAGGCCCTATTAAGACAGCTCTCGTACTTTTTTTGAGTGGCAGTACTTCGTTTTTATTTTTCAGAAGAACACAGCTGTCAGCTGCAAGCTCTCTTGCTTTTTTCTTGTGTGTGTCGTGAAGAAGTGTGATACGTTCCTTTTCTTCGTCTCCTCCTCTGTAAGGATCTTCAAACAAACCAAGTTTATTTTTAAGCTGGAGAATACGCAGCACGGCTTCGTCAAGCAATCCTTCTGACAATTCCCCTGTAGAAATAAGTTCTTTTAAGTGATTCAGATAGCAGGGGGTCATCATTTCAATATCCACCCCTGCCAGCGCTGATTTTTTAGCTGCTTCCCGTTTGTTTTCAGCTACACCATGAGGAATCGCCTCCTGCACAGCACCCCAGTCGGAAATGACGACACCATTAAAGTTCATTTCTTCTCTGAGTTTTCCCCGCAAAAGCGGTTGATTACTTGTCGCAGGGATACCATCTATTGTGTTGAACGCAGTCATTACGAGATTGGCACCTGCATCGACAGCCGCTTGATAGGCCGGCAGATAATGCTCATAAAGCTCTCTTTCTGATACATCCACTGTATTGTAGTCGCGGCCGCCTTCCGGTGCTCCATAGGCAGCAAAATGTTTTACACAGGCAGCGAGTGTATCCGTTTCTTTCAAGTTCTCCCCCTGATAACCTCTGACAAATGCTTCGGCAAACAAACTGTTCAACAAGCGATCCTCGCCGGTGCTTTCCATCACCCGCCCCCACCGAGGGTCGCGTACAAGATCGACCATGGGGGAAAACGTCACGTGCAGTCCGGAAGCTGCCGCTTCCCTTGCAGCAATCCGTGCACTGCTTTCCGCCGCCTCCGTGTCCCAGGAGCAGCCAATGGCGAGCGGAACAGGAAAAATGGTTTTATAGCCGTGGATGATGTCTGCCATAAACAACAGAGGTATCTGAAGCCGGTGATTATCCATGTAGGTTTTTTGTAATTTGTTAAGCTTGGCAGCCCCAGCTTCTCCGAGGACAGACCCTGCACCTGAGGCATCCACTTTAGCAATATCCATCCCTGCAAACGGTCCGGTAACAGCCCCTTCCGAATATTCTTTATTTATAAAAGCAGCTGTAACCTGTGTCATTTGTTCAATTTTTTCATCAAGTGTCATTTTTCCCGTTAATTCTGTCAGCTGTACTTCTTCCATAAGGAACCTCCTGTTCTACTTAATTCCAGTCGTATTAAAACCTTGAACAATGTATTTTTGAACAAACATGAACAGAATCAGTACTGGAATAACCATGACAGTGGCACCAGCCATCTGCAGCGCAAAACTGCTTGAATTCTGTCCCTGGAGCAGTGCTAGTCCAACAGATAAGGTATAAAGACCCTGATCGTTTGCAACAATAAGTGGCCATAAAAAACTGTTCCAGGCCCCTACGAACGTTAAAATCACTTGAACTGCAAGTACGGGCTTCGAGAGCGGAAGTATAATTTGAAAGAAAATACGAAACTCTTTCGCACCGTCGATCCGTGCTGATTCAATTAAATCGTTGGGAATAGTCGCCATGAACTGCCGGATCAAGAAGATGTTAAAAGCTGCAATTAGACCTGGGAGAATAATTCCGGACATAGTATTTGTCAAACTCATCTGATTTAAGATCAAATACACCGGAATCATTGAAACCTGTGCGGGAATCATCATAGTAGCAAGTACACCGATAAAAACGACTTCCTTACCTCTAAATTGGAATTTTGCAAATCCATACCCTGCCATCGTATTAAACAGCAGCCCAAGCATGGAAAATAGAACTATAATCAGTGTGTTTGTAAAGTACGTACCGAAATTTAAGTTTTGAAATAAATTCAGATAATGTTCAAAAGTGAAGTTTTCCGGCCAAAGTGTAGGAGGCATCGCACGGGCTTCCCGTTCCGGTTTAAATGAGCTTAAAACCATCCAGAAAAACGGAATCGAAACGAGGAACCCTCCTACGACAAGCACAAATGTAATTATCCATTTCTCAAGCTTCTGTTTCATAGGTGCGCACCTCAATTCTTTTCCGATTTATTGAACGTGAACTGAATCATCGTTACAACGATGATCAAAACGAATAGTACAAGGGAAGCCGCAGCGGCATAGCCGAATTCATTGTACTGGAATCCCTCCTGATAGATAAAAAGAGCCATCGACATCGTGCCGTCAAGAGGTCCGCCACCGGTCATAACAAACGGCTCTTCGAAAAACTGCAGCCATCCAATCAGAGTCGTTACTGTGACAAAAAAAGTAGCATAGCTGAGAGATGGAATAGTTATGTAACGAAGTTTCTGCAGCTTGTTTGCTCCATCTATGTTTGCTGCCTCATAATATGAATTTGGAATTGATTGGAGGGCAGCCAGATAGATTAACATATTAATCCCCAGCCCTTTCCATACTGCGAGCAGTATCAGAGAAAGTTTGGCAATAAACGGATGCTCAAGCCAAGGCACTGGGTCCACTCCGAAGAAGTCGAGTACAAAGTTGAACAGGCCCACATCCTGGTTGTACAAAAAGCCCCATACAACTGCTATAGCAACAATATTTGTTACGGAAGGGACGTAGTAAACAACCCGAAATATCGTAAATAGTTTTGACGTCGCATAGTTCAGCAGCAGAGCGATACTGAGGGAGCAGACGATGACAAGCGGCACCCCGATGACTACGTAGACAAGAGAATTGTATAAAGACTGACGAAATAGTGGATCCTGAAACAAATTAATGAAATTTTCCAGTCCAATAAATTCAATCGCATCCCAATTGCCGAGACCTACCAAATCAATGTCGGTGAAGCTGATGACAAGGCTGACAAAGATAGGAAGAACTGCAAATACCAGCAGCAATAGGATGGCTGGTCCAATAAACAGCCAAGGCGTCCATGCATTTCGATGATTCATGCTGCCGCCCTCCTTCTTTTAAAATCATAGAGGAGGATCTGCATCCTCCTCTCTTTATTCATTATTAATTAAGTCTTCTTTCTGCATTCTGTTGGAAGTTACCCATTTCTTCTTCCACTTCGGCATTCCCACGGTTGACCCTCTCAAGAGATGACAACAGTTCCTGTGCCACATTTTCCCATTCTGGAATAACCGGTGGTGCTACAGCTTCCTCCAGCTGATCTCCAAAAACTGCCAGCTTTTCGTCTTCTGCCAGCACATCATTGTCCCAGGAAGACTGGCGTGCGGGCAGTGCATTTGTTTCCTCAAACCAGGCTGTCTGCGTATCCGGCTCGGACATGAACGAGAGGAACTCAAGAGATTCCTCAACGTGATCGGTGTGAGCAAACACACTCAGATGGGAGCCTCCAATCGCAGAAGCATTTTTTTCCTGCCCAGGAAGAACCGTCACTCCCCAGTCGCCATCTATACCTTCTGTAGTTTCATTAATAATATTTACCATCCATGGTCCGCTCATGAACATTGGCTTTGTTCCCTCCTCGAAACCCTGCTCAATAGGTACACCTTCGGATTCCTGGACTAATTCTTCATCGAAGAATGAATGATAATATTCCATCGCTTCCCGGAAAGAGTCGTCCGCAAAATTTTCTGCTCCGGCATCAATATCGTATTCCCATCCGTTCTGCCACGCAAAAATGCTTGGAACAAGCTGATCGTTCTGATCTATGTCGAAACCGTACATACCATCACCACGGTCATTCAGCACATGAGCTATTTCTTTGAGCTCTTCCCAATTGGAAGGGGCACTGTCGAAACCATGTTCGGCTAAAATGTCGGACCGGTAGAACAGGACTCGTGTATCCACGTACCAAGGTACGCCTAGAATTTCGTCTTCGACTTCTGTCGTATCCAGTGCGCCTTCAAAAAAGTCTTCATTTCCAATCATGTCAAAATCATCAGTATAGTCCGACAAATCAAGAAAGGCTCCAGCTTCTGAAAACTCTGCTACCCATGTCGTTCCGAGCTGGACTACGTCCGGCCCTTCCCCGGAAGCCACTGCTGTTAAAAGGTTATCGTGTGCGTTATCCCAGGGAATTGCCTGCACATCCAGCTCAATATTTGGATTTTCTTCTTCAAAGCGTTCTCCGAAAGAATGAAGTGCTTCCCCTTCCTCCCCCATTGCCCAAACCGTAAGTGTAACGTCTTCACCGCTATCATTTTCAGTGTTATCTGCATTAGTGTCGTTATTTGCCGAACCACCTGCCGAATCATTGGAAGAACAAGCTGTCAGGGCTAGAGCGATACCTGTTAGAGAGACTAGACCAATACTTTTTTTCATATTACCCTCCTATTTATTGAAACGATTCACCCTATTAAAATAAAGAAAAAACTATATTTATATGTTTATTGGTGAAACGTTTCTCCTAATGACTAAAGAGTACATGAATCCGTTTTCATTATCAATGAATTTTTTCAATTTTTTTATTTTTCTTTTACCCACTTGGAAAATCACAATATAAACAGAAAAATATTGCTCAATTACAGAAGGTTTTTATCTTTAGCCAGTCATGAAACTATTCAGTGAGCAAATTTTCGTTTAAGGTCCTTTTCCAAACTAAAATTCTCAATTTGATGTCAAAACTTATACAGTAAAGTGAAGTAGATACAGCTAATAAACTCTAGTGAAGTTTAATTACAGCTTATTTATACCTTTATTGTTAAATAAAAAATAAGCTGCCTTATTTTTAAAAAGCAGCTTTCTCTATTTATTAAATTTTGCCGATGAAATTCTATCAGGTGTGTCTTTATCCTGAAACATACCTCTCCGGCCCTTTAAACACCTCTTTAACATGCCAGTGAATAAAACTTTCTTCCGGTTTATAGTCAGGACGGACCGGAG
>REBZ01000050.1 GCA_007692495.1 Alkalicoccus sp. | reverse complement strand
CAGCGCCAATGATAGTTGGGGGCTCTCCCCCTGCAAAAGTAGGACGTCGCTGGGTTACCACAAGCACGCTGCCACGGGCAGCGTGCTTTTTTGTGCTGATTTAGAAAACCTCCACGATTAGACATATACTCATTTTCAAAAAGGATGTATGGCAGCTTATTGATTAAATGATCGGTGCAGAATAGTTATTCCAGTCGTTGTGTAAGCTCCTTCTCTTACCGGCGGAAGCCTTGCCGTGGGGCTGATCTTCCGCTGATTGGCCTGCGCCAGGGGAAGCCAACTCTTTATCAAAGAAAACGGCTTAAATAAGGAGATTTATTATGGAAGAAAACTTCTTTCTATTTCCCTGCTGCAGCCGCAGGGGCGGCTCCGAGCCGATCAAGGGCGAGGCGGAGCTCCGTTTAGGCGGAAAAAATCAGCTGAGGCCGGCCCGCCTGGAAAGCGTCCCCGGAAGGCGCCAGCAGAACTGTCTATCTATACATCAAAAACACTTTATCAACAGTGTGCTTTTTGTATTTTAGAACTTTTTTAAGTTCTACGTTGATAGAATGGCGCCTGCGGTACTTTTCACCTGCCGGGTTGAAGCGAAGGTTCCTACAGCAATCAACTGCGGACAGAGCTTTTGTTTAAAATTAAATGGTCATCATTTTGTAGCTTCGGGAGGACTTTCAACTGAAGCGGGGAGAAGAGCGAGTCTGTCGGTAAGCTTTCGAATCTGCTTTTCACGGTTGGGGCGGGACCAGTTGATGATACCGCTGTCGATCAGGGAAGCATCCTTTGCTTCGAGGAGCTTTGTCATACGGTCGACAGCCTGTCTGCCTCCCATATAGGAAAACGGAAAAAACTCGGTCACAAAACAGGCTGTTTTCTTCTGGTGCAGGGGCGGGATTTCTTTTAAATAAGCAGCCATGACGGGGGAAAGATTAAATCCCCGTACAGGTGCTGCAAAAATGAGAAAGTCGAACTCTTCCGGATCCGGTATATTTTTCAGTTTCACCGGCCCCTCGTCTTTTGGATCCTCATTGAGAGCTTCCACTTTCCGCATTTTCACCGAGCAGCCGTTATCTTCAAGTTTCTGGAGAAGAATTTCTGCAACACCTCTTGTATTACCAGTATGGGAATGAACGATAATGCCCGTTTTCATTTCAGATCGTCTCCCTTCTTAATCAGCTTTGCCAGTGCGAAAGATGCCCGTCTAAAATAATTTAACGATTAAAAGGCTGTATTCAGTTTGATGGTTGGCCGGTTCCATTTTTGAGTGTCTCTTAAATATATTCCATCATGCAGCAGTAATATCCTTCTTTTGAGTTATTTTCTGGAAATTTAATGAACACGGGGGATGGATGGAGGATTGTTCAATCAGTAAAAAATAAGGTATGATAGTAAGGCAATGTTTTTTTATGAAGGAGAGATAATTATGCATTTTCATACACAGAATGTTCATTTTCCAGCGAAGGAAAAAGCCAGGGAAATAAGCAAAACAAAGCCGATTTACCAGACTTCTGCTTTTACATTTTCAGATTTCGATGATATGGAGCAGTATTTCAGCGGAGAAAAATCGTATTTATATACGAGAATGGGGAATCCTAACAGTGATGATCTCGGCCGGGGTACGGCAGCACTGGAAGGAGGGGAAGCAGGAGTAGCTTCCGCTTCGGGACTTTCAGCTATTCTTGCCGGCGTCCTTGCCTGTGCCAAGTCCGGGGATCATATTATTGCGACTCAGGATCTCTACGGTGGCACGTGGTCACTTTTTTCGTCGGACCTGCAGGAGTTCGGGATTGAAGTCAGTTTCGTCAATATGGAAGACCGCGCAGAAATTGAAGGAGCCATTAAAGAAAATACAAAACTTCTCTATTCCGAGTCAATTACAAATCCGCTGCTGCGTGTCGAGGACATTGAAGGGCTCGCCCAGATTGCTTCGTCCTTCGGAATAAAGCTGATGATCGATAATACGTTTGCAACTCCGTATTTGATCCGTCCGCATGAACTCGGTGCGGATATTGTAGCGCACAGTGCGACGAAGTATATCGGCGGGCACAGCGACGTGACAGCAGGGGTTGTTACCGGTAGTGCAGAACTCATGCAGAAAGCAAAGGCGAAAGTATCCATGCTCGGAAGCAATATCGGACCGTTCGACGCGTGGCTCGGTGTACGGGGACTGAAAACGCTCAGCCTCCGCATGGAGAAGCAGTGTGCGAATGCGAAAGCCCTGGCGAAGGCACTCGGCGGCGCAGCAGGCGTGAAAAAAGTATTTTATCCTTCCGCCGCCTCGGCCCGCGGAAATGGTGCGGTAGTAACGATTGAGCTGGAAGAGGACCGGGATGTAATGACTTTTTCAAAAAATCTGGACTGGGTGAAAGTCGTTCCAACGCTCGCAGGCCTGGAAACATCCGTTACGTATCCTGTCGCAACATCCCACCGGCCGCTTCCGGAAGAGACGAGGGAAAAGCTCGGTGTGACGAAACAGATGATTCGTATTTCTGTCGGAATAGAAGATGAGCGGGACATCACGGAAGTATTTGAACAGGCACTTAAAAGCCAGGGGGAATAATGCAGAAAGAGGGCCGGCAGCGGTCCTCTTTCTTTCATTTCCTTTTCTTTCCCGACCGCAGTTGATATAATGAAAGGCGGTAAAAATTCGGAGAAAGGCGGACGTCCTGAATGAAAAATGAGTTTGAATGGATCCGTTCCATCTCTCCGGGTTTTCATTATCATAAAGAAGTGATAACGGGAATCGGGGATGATGCAGCGGTCGTCCGGGAAAAAGCAGGGTACGATACCGTTCTTGCGGTGGATACGATGGTGGAGGATGTCCACTTTACGAAAGAAACGATGCCTCTGAAAGCGATCGGCAGAAAAGCACTCGCTGTGAACGTCAGTGATCTGGCAGCCATGGGAGCTGTGCCGCTTTATTTTATCGTATCCATTGCCGTTCCGAAAAGCGGATGGACACAGGAGGAAATTGGTGAAATATATATTGGAATGAAGGATCTCGCTGAAAAGTATCCGATGGATCTCATTGGCGGGGACACCGTCTCTATTAAAGAAAAGCTTGTAATCTCAGTTACGGTGACCGGCCGGGTTGAAAAGGGACGGGCTCTTCTCAGAAGCAGCGCAAAGCCGGGAGACCTGCTTTTTCTGACAGGAAAAACAGGATATGCAGCTGCCGGACTCGACCGTCTGCTCAAGGAAGGAAAACAGGCCTGGAATGACGAAGACCCTTTCATACAGGCTCATCAATACCCGGATCCGCACGTGAAGTACGGACGGGGTTTTGTGGAGAGCGGAAAACGGATTGCTTTGAATGACGTCAGTGACGGAGCTGCCCATGAATCGAAGGAAATTGCCGAAGCAAGCGGTGTCGACATAAATATTGAATGGGAAAAGCTCCCGGAACTCGACCGCTTTGCTTTTCTTTCCGACGAAAAGCAGGAAGAATGGCTGCTCCGCGGAGGCGAAGATTTCTGTCTGATCGGCACAGCTTCATCCGAAACATGTGCAGAACTGAAGGAGCAGGGCCTTACGCTTTATATGATTGGCACCGTCGAAGAAGGAAGCGGCCGGGTCTGGCTGGAGCGGAGCGGCCGGCGGAGCGAACTGCTCGGCGGCGGCTATACGCACTTTTAAATAAAAAGCTATGTTAAAGTTCGCTGACGGCTGGAGACACATTTCGCTTCCAACCGGCCTGCCGTGGAGGAGATTTTCAGCTTCCTCCTGCTTACGCTCTGTGGGATCTTCCAATCTCCTTCTTCCACGGGCCGGTTTCCGCTTCGTTTTTCGTAGAAAGAGATACGTTCTACTTTTCGTGAACGCTGTTCTTTCTTCTGTAAAACCGATGCCAGGGCAGAGACGCCTGCGGAAAAAGAAAGCGGGAAGATCCTCCCGGACAAAAGGACAGCCGCGTGCGCGGCAGGTGTAAAGAGCCGCAGGCAGCCTTCTAAAACAACACGGAGCTTTAACAGAGCCAAATAAAATGGAGTGGACGATATGAAATACGTGTGGACAACGACAGCCACAGAAGAAACGGAAAAGCTGGCAGAACAGCTCGGAGCGATGCTGCAGCCGGGGGATGTCATCACGCTTTCCGGAGACCTTGGAGCCGGAAAAACGACATTTACTAAAGCACTGGCGGCTGCTTTCGGCGTGACGAAAACAGTGAACAGCCCGACATTTACCATTATGAAGGAATACGTTGGGCGCCTGCCTTTTTATCATATGGATGCCTACCGTCTCGAGGATACGATGGAGGAGCTCGGCTTGGAAGAGTACATGGAAGGAGACGGGGTACTCGTTATCGAATGGCCGGAAATGATTGAAGATCAGCTGCCGGAGGAGCACCTCGCACTCCGTCTTTACTACAAAGGAGAAACAACACGTGAAATCGAAGCCGAAGCGTCCGGCAGCCGCTGGGAAGAATTACTGGAGGAGTGGAAAAAGGCATGAAACTATTAGCAGTTGATACGTCCACGTATGTGATGGGGGCAGCCCTGACAGAAAACAGCCGGCCTGCTGCGGAATATATTACGCACGTGAAGAAAAACCACTCCATCCGTCTGATGCCGGCGGTGCGTTCCATTATGCAGGAAACCGGATGGAAACCGGGCGACCTTGATGCCATAGCTGCAGCAGAAGGCCCGGGCTCCTATACAGGGGTCCGGATCGGAGTAACGACGGCGAAAAGCATGGCCTGGGCGCTCGGCATCCCGGTGATTGGCGTCAGTTCCCTGGAAGTACTCGCCTTTAACGGCCGGTATACGGGTGGAGTGATCAGTCCCTTTTTTGATGCCCGGCGCGGCCAGGTGTTTACCGGCCTTTACCGCTGGGAAGACGGCAGACTCGTCCAGCTGAAGGAAGACCGGATCATCCCGCACGGGGAATGGCTGGATGAAATCCGCAGCCTCGGAGAACCGGTGACCGCTCTCAGCCCGGACTTGGAAAAACATGAAGATCTCCTTCAGGAAAAACTGGGACAGCTCTTCAAACCGGCTGTTCCCCAGGATCACCTGCCGAGACCCTCTTCCCTTGCCTGTCTTGCCGCAGACAGAGAGGGAACGGCCGCCCACTTATTCTCACCAAACTATCTCCGGCTCGCAGAAGCGGAAGCTAAGTGGCAGGAAAAGCAGAAAGAGCAGCAGCATGAAAGAAAATAAAGTCCGTATCCGGCTGATGGATGTCATTGATATTGACGGTGTGATGGAAGTGGAGGCAGAAAGCTTTTCGACCCCGTGGACGAGGGAAGCTTTTCACCAGGAAATAAAGAAAAACCAGTTTGCGTATTACTTTATTGCCGAGTCCGGTGGAAAAATTATCGGCTACTGCGGTCTTTGGGTGATTGTAGGAGACGCCCATATTACGAACATCGCCGTCCATCCGGAGGCAAGACGGATGGGTGTCGGGGAAGGCCTGATGGAAGCGGCGGTAAAAATGGCCCGGATGCTCGGGGCTGACACACTGAGTCTGGAAGTAAGAGTATCCAACGAGCCGGCCCAGACGCTGTACAGAAAATTCGGATTCGAAAATGGAGGCATCCGCAAACGGTATTATACCGACAACAATGAGGATGCACTCGTAATGTGGGTGAAACTGACATGAAAAAAGAAACAATTATATTAGGTATAGAAACAAGCTGTGATGAAACGGCAGCGGCAGTCATTCAGGGAGGGCGTACGATTTTAAGCAGCATTATTTCGTCCCAGATGGAAAGTCACAAACGCTTTGGCGGCGTTGTGCCGGAGATTGCTTCAAGGCATCACGTGGAGCAGATCACGCTCATCGTGGAAGAAGCAATGGAAAAAGCGGAAGTTACGTTTGAGGACATTGACGCTGTAGCCGTTACAGAAGGGCCCGGCCTTGTCGGTGCTCTGCTTGTCGGAGTAAATGCGGCGAAAGCGATCGCTTTCGCCCACGATCTGCCTGTTATCGGTGTACATCATATTGCCGGTCATATTTACGCTAACCATCTCGTGGAGCCGCTTGAGTTCCCGTTGATGACACTCGTTGTATCCGGGGGGCATACAGAGCTTATTTATATGAAGGAACACGGCGAGTATGAGCTGATCGGAGAAACACGGGACGATGCTGTCGGGGAAGCATACGATAAAGTAGCCCGGACGATCGGGCTGCCGTATCCGGGCGGACCGCGGGTGGATAAACTCGCTCAGACCGGAGAGGCGGATATTGATTTTCCGAGGGCCTGGCTTGAGGAAGGCAGCTTTGATTTCAGTTTCAGCGGCCTGAAGTCGGCAGTGATCAATACGCTTCATAATGCCCGGCAGAAAGGTACAGAGGTTGCTCCGGAAGTGATTGCCGCAAGTTTTCAGGAAGCCGTTTCCGATGTGCTCGTCACAAAAACGATGCGGGCAGTGAAGAAGTATGGGACGGACCGGCTTCTGCTCGCCGGCGGTGTCGCTGCAAACAGCGGGCTGCGCGGAGCGCTGCAGGAAGCGGCAGACAGGGAAGGTATTCACTTGACCATTCCTCCGCTTTCTTTATGCACAGATAACGCGGCGATGATCGCATGTGCCGGGCACTTTTTATATGAAAAAGGGAAATTTGCCGACGACCGCCTGAATGGTGTACCGGGGCTGGCACTCGAATCTTTTTAAACAAAAAATCAAAATGAAAACTCCACAGCCGGCAGAGGCTGTGGAGTTTTTTTGGATAAGCAGAGTATAGTCCTGAACTTACCTGCTGACCGATGGATCCTCCCGGACGCCAAGGATAGAGGGCTGAAGGCTTACTCTGCTTCAGACGAGACAAAAAGCCGCAAGCACGCCCATAACAACACGAAACTATAGCAGAGACACTTATGCAGCATCATTGAACCATGATGGGTGAAAATGTCCTTCTATAGTAATGGAACCTCCTATCTGAATAACGAAGCCTGGTTGGACGGAAGATCCTGCTCTGTTTTTTTACCGTAAGCTGTAGTGGACAGGGGGGACTCCGGGGAGATAAAGGCCGGGCGAAAGAAATTAGATGAAGCCGGCCGGTCATTACTTATCTACTTTATTTTCAAAGCAGCCTTATAAAAAACTTGATTAAAACACTAAGTTGTTAAAGAAACGATATCCGGTACCTGCATCTGTCGGGAAGAAACGAAGGTTAAAGATGAATCTTTTCAGTTGTGGATGCGCAGAACGTTTCTTATTATGGAAAAACTCGCAGCACGAAGTATCTGTTTCTGCTTTGTGGATAAATACACGAAATAGTGTGAATAATTAACCGGAAAACCAATGTTAATAACAGGCTGTTCACAACCTGTGGATAATGTGTAAAAACAGCAGGGAAGGCGGTCCAGAGGGACATAAGTTGTTAACAGTTAATCTGTGGATAAGTAGGGTATTCTGTGTATAACATCCCTTAAAAGCGAAATGAAGGCTGTTTATATGTGTATAACCCTGTTGGTAACTGGATTTGACTTAAAAACAGGACTAATCAATGATTGACTTTATAACTCGTTTTTGATCAATAAAAAACCCTGGGAAAAGAGACTTTTCCACAGGGTTTTCCACTATTCCTGGAGGGACTCCCATTCTTCCATCCAGTATTCAATTTTCTTTCCGCTTTCGCTCAGTTTGTCGTTCAGTTCAAGCGACTTTTCGTGGTCCTGGAAATTTTCCGGAAGACAGAGGTCCTCTTCGATTCCTGCAGCGATTTCTTCTTCTGCTTCTATAAACTGCTCGAGTTCTTCGATACGGCGCTGCTTCTGCCGCTCTTCCCGCTGCTTCTCTTTATTTCGCTTAAAATCACTTTTTGCCGCGGGAGCCGATTCTTCCTTCTGCTCTGTTTCTTCGGCTGCGAGCCGGGCGAGTTCTGCTGTTTCCGCCTTTTTTTCCACGTAGTAATCATAGTCTCCGAGATAGCTCGTAACGGCTTCCGGAGTAAGTTCGGCAATCCGGGTTGCCATCCGGTTGACGAAGTAGCGGTCGTGGGAGACGAAAATGATCGTTCCCGGATAGTCGATCAGCGCGTTTTCGAGTACTTCCTTACTGTCGAGGTCCAGATGGTTCGTCGGCTCATCAAGAACGAGCAGATTGGCTTTCTGCATCATCAGCTTGGCGAGAGCGAGGCGGGCTTTTTCCCCGCCGCTTAAATCAAGGACGTTTTTTAAGACGTCATCCCCGCTGAATAAAAAGTTGCCGAGCACGGTACGGATATCTTTTTCATTCGTCTGTGGATACTCATCCCACAGTTCGTGGAGAACCGTTTTATTGGACGTAAGTTCGGTCTGTTCCTGATCGAAGTAGCCGATGGAAACGTTGCTGCCGTAGCGGATCGTTCCTGCGGCCGGTTTCAGTCGTCCGGTAATCGCTTTTAAAAGCGTGGACTTGCCGATACCGTTCGGGCCGATAAGTGCGACGCTTTCCCCCCGCGAAAGGTCCAGGGAAATGTTTTGGATCAGCGGCGGTGAATCGTTGTAGGCGACGGCCACATGATCCAGCATGAGCACATCGTTGCCGCTCTGGCGGTCAATATGAAACTGAAAAGATGCTGATTTATCATCGTCTTTCGGACGGTCCATTTTATCCATTCGCTCGAGCTGCTTCCGGCGGCTTTTCGCCCGGTTGCTTGTGGAGGCACGGGCGAGGTTTTTCTGGATAAATTCCTCCATTTTTTTAACTTCTTCCTGCTGTTTCTCAAAAGCTTTCATTTCCTGATCCATCATCGCAGCTTTTTCTTCAAGATAACGGGAATAGTTCCCGGTAAAGCGCTTCGTCTGGTGGAAGGAAAGCTCGTAGACCGAGTCTACAACTTTATCAAGAAAATACCGGTCGTGCGAAACGATCAATACCGCGCCGTCATAGCCGGAAAGATAGTTTTCCAGCCACGTGAGCGTGTCGATATCAAGATGGTTGGTCGGCTCATCGAGAATAAGCAGATCCGGGCGCGACAGGAGCATCTTACCGAGCGCGAGCCGTGTTTTCTGGCCGCCGCTTAAGGAAGAAACCGGTGTACTGTAATCGAAGCCGGCAAAGTTCAGTCCGGAAAGAATGCTGCGGATGTCCGCTTCATACTGAAAGCCGCCGCGCTGCTGAAACGTCTGCTGCAGCTGGTCATAATCGGCCAGCACTTTTTCGTCCCCTCCGGCCATTTTTTCTTCCAGCTTCCGGAGTTCCTTTTCCATCGTGCGGATCTCTTCAAATACCGTAAGCATCTCCTCCCAGATCGAGCGGTCGGAGTCGAGGCCGCTGTCCTGGGCGAGGTAGCCCATGGAGACGCCTTTAGGTATCATCAGTCTTCCTTCATCGTACGTATGCTCACCGGAGAAAATTTTTAAAAGCGTCGATTTGCCGGCGCCGTTTCTACCGACAAGTGCTACACGCTCGCGGTTTTTAATTTCCATTTTAACGTTGGACAATATTTTTTCAGACCCGAAGTACTTGGACAGCTGGGTGCATTGAAGTAAAATCATGCGTAAACATCCTTCTTTCGTATAAATTCCGTGCGTTTCTCTTTCTCAAGTGTACACGAGGGGACGGAGTGGGAGCAACTTGGAGATAAAGCATTATGCACAATCATCCGTAATAGTGTACAATAAAGGATGGTAAAGGGGGTCTCCAGATGAGTGAATTCACACACTTTAACGAGCAGGGCCGTGCGAATATGGTGGACGTGAGTGAGAAAAATACGACGTCACGTACAGCACGTGCGGCATCAAGTATCCGCGTAAATGAAGAAATTTACGAAAAAATCCAGGCCGGCCGGATCGGCAAGGGGGACGTTCTTGCTGTGGCGCAGGTTGCCGGTGTTATGGCAGCGAAGCAGACCTCCACGATTATTCCTATGTGCCACCCGCTTCCGCTTTCCGGCATCGATATCTCGTTCGACTGGAATGTGAAAGCTCAAACATATACGCTGGAAATTACCGCCGCTGTCAAAACGACAGGTAAGACCGGTGTGGAAATGGAAGCGCTAACATGCGTGTCCGCCGTTGCTTTAACGGTTTATGATATGTGCAAGGCCCTGGATAAGGGCATGGTCATCGGACCGACGTACTTAATAGAAAAAACCGGCGGGAAAAGCGGAGATTTCATCCGTCCGCAGGAGGAAAATTAATTCTGGCAGAAACGAGGACAGGGGGATATTGAATGGATATCGATCAGGCAAAAATTCCGCAGGCGACAGCAAAGCGTCTGCCGCTGTACTACCGCTTTCTGGAAGGGCTTCAGGCCTCCGGCAAGCACCGGGTATCATCATCGGAACTGAGCGAGGCAGTGAAAGTGGATTCTGCGACGATCCGCCGGGACTTTTCCTATTTCGGAGCGCTCGGAAAAAAAGGCTACGGGTACAACGTCAATTATCTGCTGTCTTTTTTCCGGAAAACGCTCGATCAGGATGAACTGACAAAGGTTATTCTCGTCGGTGTCGGTAATCTCGGGACAGCTTTTTTAAAGTATAATTTCAGCAAGAGCAACAATACACGCATCGAAATGGCATTTGATGTGGAGGAATCGATCGTAGGGGAAATGATCGGGGATGTACCCGTCCACCACTTTAAGGATTTAAAGGAGCACGTGGAAGGAAAAGTCGACGTGGCCATTTTGACGGTGCCGGCAAAGTATGCCCAGGGGATTGCGGAAGATCTCGTAAAAGCGGGTATCAAAGGGATTTTAAACTTCACTCCGGCACGGCTTTCACTTCCGGACGACGTACGGGTCCATCACATCGACCTTTCGGTGGAGCTGCAGTCGCTCATTTATTTCTTAAAGCATTATCCGCTCTCCGAATCGTAAAGTGAACCGCCGCGGCAGAACTGCGGCGGTTTTTTCATCATCTAATATTGGTACAAAACTTCCCTGCATATTTTCACCCGGAGTGCCGGACTGAAAAATATACAGGGGTTCCGGGGGGAAGAACCACGTTTCCTTACCTGAATGTCATAAAGCAGGTGAAGCGGGAACGTGGTAAAATAGAGGAATATTATTCGTGAATCGAAAAAATGAAGGTGACACTATGGCAAAAATACCGGAAAAATGGCTTGTTGTTATTTCCGTGCTGCTTGGAACGTTTACAATTGTATTGAACAACAGCATGCTCAATCCTGCGGTTCCGCATTTTATGGAGCTTTTTGATGCGGATGCGGTTGCTGCCGGCTGGGTAATCACCATCTTTATGGTTACAATGGGGATGACGATGCCGCTCACCGGCTATCTCGGGGATAAATTCGGCAAAAAGCAGCTGTTTATGAGCGGACTTGCTGTGTTTCTTGCAGGCTCTGTCTTCGGGTCGCTCGCCTGGAATCTCCCGTCGCTTATCTTTTTCCGTGGACTGCAGGGAGTGGGAGGAGGCGTCATGATGCCGCTCTCCCTCGCTTTGATTTTCTCCGTCTTCCCCCGCAATGAACGGGGAGTGGCGATGGGGGTCTGGGGCATTGCCGCAATGATGGCCCCGACCATCGGGCCGACTCTCGGAGGCCTGATTATCGAACTCGGCACGTGGCAGTGGCTCTTTTTAAGCAATCTGCCGAGCGGTATACTCGGACTTGTATTTTCCTATTTTTATTTAAAACAGACAGACAAAGTGAAGGATATCCGCTTTGACCGGTGGGGCTTTTTGACAGTTACGCTCGGTGTAGGAGCGGTGCTTCTTGCACTCGGAAGAATGTCGGAGCTGTCACAGCTGTACAATCCAGTCAATATCATACTTATCATATTCGGGGCAGCGGCCCTGACGGTATTTGTAAAAATTGAAAACCGCGTGGAGTACCCGCTCCTCGATTTGTCCGTTTTCCGGGCAAAAGCATATTCCTACAGCGTCTGGGTGGCAATGATCAGTTCTATCAGCCTGTTCGGAGGTATTTTTCTTATTCCACTTCTTATTCAGACGGTATACGGCATGGGGGCGATTATGACCGGCCTGACGTTTCTGCCGGCAGCGCTTCTGGCCGGTATCTTCATGACGATCGGCGGGCGGATGCTTGATAAGAGGGGGCCGGCCCTGACGGTGACGCTCGGCTTGTCTATTATGGCACTCGGGACGGCAGCACTCGGTTTTATGACTCTGGAGACGTCCATATGGACAATTATTATTTTCAATGCGCTCCGTGGTATTGGTATGGGCCTCAGCCAGATGCCGGCGACAACGGCGGGCATGAATGCGATTCCGGAGGATCTCGTTTCCCGCGGTTCGGCGATGAACAACGTGTTCCGCCAAATGAGCTCGGCACTCGGCATCGTCTTTGTATCCATCTACTTTGAAGTGCGCCGCGGCCAGATTTTTGCCGGCAACGGCGGTTCCATCGAAGATGCGAGTCTGACAGCGATTAACGAAGGATTTTTAATTATTGCCGTGCTCTGCATAGTTTCCATTCCAGCAGGCATCCTGCTCGGCCGGGAGCACCGGAAGCAGGAAGCTGTACGTCAGGAAGAAGAGGACGAAAAAGAAGAAGCAGAGGCGAAGTAATGCTGGTGAACAGAAGCCGGTCTCAATGAAAGATGAAAAAATCCGTTTTAAACGAGGTGAAACAGGATGAATTCTCCCGATTTGGAACGCCGGAGAATG
>REBZ01000054.1 GCA_007692495.1 Alkalicoccus sp. | reverse complement strand
TGGTGCCAAAGTGAAGGAAGCGAAAGAAGAACTTTTAAAAGAAACGTCACGTTCAAGTTCCGGAAGCGATGGGGAAACAGATCACACGATCACAGATCGTCCCATCCAGTAAGAATCCCCCTGGAATAAAGCACAGCTGAGAAAAGCTGTTTATAAAGTGGAGGCACGGCTCCCCACGCCAAAAAACCTGTCATCATAACTGACAGGTTTTTTGGGCTGTCTTATAGATATACGGTTTCCTGCTTTCGCCTTCCGGGCAGGGCGGGCTCAGCCTATTTCTTCCTGAACGGATCTTCGCCCCGGTCTTTATCACCCAGGAATCATCCCTGCGGCTGCAGCAGGGAAATAGGAAGCAGGTTTCTTCGATAAAGAAATGGCTTCCTCCGTAACGGCGGAGACGCAGCGCAGTCAGACCACGGCACAGGCCAAACAGCTGAAGACCATCCCTATGGCCGCCGGTAAGAGAAGGAGTTTATACTCTGACTGGAATAACTATTCTGGAACGATCACTTGATCAACAAGCTGAAAAACTGTCAGTATTCCTTTGCAAGTATTTTTCCGGATGTTTCAATTCCACTGTTGAAACATCCGCTTTTTTGACGGCAGATTATTTTGTTTCGTCTGAAAACAAAGTAGAATAGAAAAGAAAGGAGGGATAAAAGATGGAAATACCTGCAAAGCTCGTTATTCAAAAAATGGAAGCAGAACTTTCCCGGCTGAAGGAAAGCATCGATCACCCGGAAGCAGCTTCCTCCTATAGAGAACATGCCCAATCTATTAAAACGTACTGTGAGCTTCTGCTGGAAACACAGCATACAGGTACGCATTATAAGGCGGAAAAAGTCCAGCACGCCTCTCCTCAGGACGTGACTTCCCACCATACCAGGGAAAAGTCACCCAAAAAGCGGGAAACCATTTATGATAATGGAGATGAACCGGCAAGTGACAGCCTCCTCGACTTTTAACCGGAAGCTTCAGGATTTTCCCATACGACGATGACACCGTAATTACGCGATTCTTCATCTTCCAGATAGTCCGGTATAATTTGATGGATCGTCAGTCCCTGCTTCAGCATAAATGTGAGCACCGGATCATGCAGTTCTCCTTTTTCCACTTGACGGACATAACTTTCTACATCCATACTTTCTGCCAGCCGGCTGAATCCCGGAATGCGGCATCCGGCGGCATAGCGGCGGAGGCTGAGTTTCCGGACAAGTTTTTTTCGTTCTTCATACAATGCAGCAGCGACACCCCTGCCCCGGAACGAAGGGCGGACGCACACATCAATACCGTAAAGTGTGTCTCCTCCCGGTTCGTGGGATCTGCGGATATATCCGTCGTCGGCAGCTTCCTCCCACGTGTGAGGTTCGTCGGTAAGAGTCGTAATCAGCGCGGTCGCTGAGCCGGCGGGTTCTTTTCCGTCGAAAGCAATCATTGCTCCTTCCGGAAAAACTTCCGTATGGGACTGGATGTGCTCCCGGGACCACCATAATTCTTCGGGAAAAGGCGGGGGAAAAGCTTCTTTTTGAATCAGCAGCAGTTCATCGTAATCTTCCGGTGTGTAGGAACGTACATAAATTGTCCCATTCATGAAAAATCCTCCTCTCATTCATTGTGGATGCGATAATACATTCATTATAAAAGAGAGAAGAAGACCGGGCAATTGCCGCCTTTTCGGCTTCATGGTAAGATAAAGCCGGCAGTGCTGCTTTAGAAACAGTCAGAAGCGGTCCATTTCCAAGCGCAGTAACAAAGCATATACAGCTTATTTTTAAAGGAGTTTTCAGCAATGAAATTATTTCTTATCCTCGGCGGAACGATGTCTTTTCTTTTCGTAGCTATTGGAGCTTTTGGAGCTCATGCCCTGGCAGAACGGCTGGAGGCAAACGGATATACCGCGACGTTTGAAACAGGCGTACAGTACCATATGATACACGCTCTGGCGCTCGTAGCCGTCGCAATTCTGACACAGCACCTTTCTTCCAGCGGCCTGCTGCACGGGGCCGGATGGGCTTTTTTCACAGGTATTATCATCTTTTCCGGCAGCCTTTACGCTCTCAGTCTGACCGGTATCCGCGTGCTCGGAGCTGTTACTCCGATCGGCGGCGTAGCATTTTTGATCGGTTGGGTGCTTATTATCATCGCAGCTTTTATGGAATAGCAGGACGAAAAAAGAGGCTGTCCGGATCCCGGGCCAGCCTCTTTTTTATGTACCGGGATCTTCCGGCTTGGCTGATCCCACCGGCATTTCCTGATGATTAATAACAGGTTTATAATGATTAATTCCCCTCTGATGGCAGGCTTATAATGATTAAAAATGATCTATCATGATTAGAAACCATCTTAATGATTAAAAGCTCTCCCATAATGATTAAAAAACTTCTATAATGATTAAAACAGCTTCCATAATGATTAAACAACGTCCCCGCCCCGGAATCCGGCCTCCGGGAGAAGATACCGATGCCCGCTGACGAAACATTCCCCTTGCCGTAAACATAAAAAAGACTGCCCGCCGGCCGTTTTTTTCCGGCAGGGGCAGTCTTTTTTATTTTCGTTATTTACACCTGGAAATACGGTTTGATTTCGCTGTCTTCCATCGTTTTTCCAACGTAAAATGTGCCGAATTCGCCGTAGCGGGCACTTACTTCATCAAAGCGCATTTCATAAACAAGCTTTTTGAATTCCAGTACGTCGTGGGCGAAAAGTGTGACGCCCCATTCCCAGTCGTCGAAGCCGACAGAGCCGGAGATGATCTGGCGTACTTTACCAGCGTACTGGCGTCCGATCATTCCGTGGCTGCGCATCATGGTAGAACGCTCTTCCATCGGGAGCATGTACCAGTTGTCATTTCCCTGGCGGCGCTTATCCATTGGATAGAAGCAGACATATTCCCATTTTGGAAGGATCGGCTTCAGACGTGCCTGAATTTCCGGATCCTGGGCCGGATCTTTATCGGCCGGAAGGTAATTACTCAGCTCGACAACCGAAACGTAGGAGTACGTTGGTGTCGTAAATTCCGCAAGACGCGTTTTGTTGAACGCTGCTTCCAGTTCGATCAGCTCGTCCATCGTCGGACGGAGCAGAAGAATCATAATATCTGCTTTCTGACCGAGAATAGAGTATACACCGTGACTGCCTTCAAACTTTGCCTGAGTTTCATCCCAGGCTGCCACCATTTTCATGAATTCATCTAAAATGGAATCGCGCTCACTTTCCGAAAGCTTTTTCCATTCGTTCCAGTTAATCGTTCGAAAATCGTGGTAGCAATACCACCCATCGAGAGTTTTTGCCGGTTCTGCCATGTTCTTCACTCCATTTCCAGTTTAATAAGTCAAAGCGCACTGCGCCTGTAAGTAGAATCACAATGCCTATTATACTAGCCGGAGGAAGAAAAACCAAACAGAGCGTCAGCCTTTGGATTTCTGAAGAAAAGCCTGCAGTGCTTTCTGGTGCGGACGGGATTTTCCAGCGAGCCGCTGGGCCTTGATCTCTTCCTCAAGAACAGTTTCAAGCGGCTGGTCGAAACTGTTTTTAAAGTTTTTCTTCATCAGTCCGTAAGCAGGGGCAGGGGCTTCTGTCAGCTGCTGTATTACTGTTTCCGGATAGCCGGTTCCGCTGATAAGACCGATACGTTCTGCTTTTTCGGTATCAATTTTCACTCCTGTCCCAAGTTCGATGGCTCTTGAAAGCCCGACGATTCTCGGCAGGTAGTAGGAGGCTCCGGCGTCCGGCGCCAGGCCGATCTGCAGAAAACTTAAAGAAAAAGCAGCTTTTTTATCCGCGTACCGGAAGTCGCAGGCGAGAGCCAGACTGAGGCCTGCCCCGACCGCCAGGCCATTTACGTAGGCAACAATCGGTTTCTCGATGCGGTCCATTAAAAGCACAAGCTTGTTGTACGTTTCTGCGAGGTAGGCACCGTGATCAAAGTTTTCCATTTCCTCTACGGGTATGCTCTTTAAATCAGCCCCGCTGGAAAAAGCATCCCCCTCTCCCGTCAGGACGATCACCCGTACGTCCGGATCTTCATCCGCTCTGGAAAACGCCTGGTACAGCTCTTCGTGCATTTCCCGGTTAATGGCATTTTTAACGTGGGGACGGTTCATTTTAATAACTGCTGTTTTATTCCCGGTTTCATACAGTACAGTGCGGTTCATATTCATTCCTCCTCGTATAATTACAGAGCCCTTGCTGTTACGGCCCCATCGTAGACGGCCCGCTTGGCGTCGAGGCCGAGCGCGTCCTTCGCGCCGCCGATTATGTGAACTTTTTTCCCTAGTGCTTCCAGTGATTCGGCGAGGGAAACGTTGACGAGCTGTCCGGCAGCAATAACAACTGTATCTGCCGGAATGCTTTTTTGTTCTCCTGCATCAGTATAAACAACCCGGTCTTTTTCAATACGGTCGTAGTGTTCAATGCCGCCTGTCATCCGGATGCCGGCCTGCTTGATTTCCATAATTGTCGCCCAGCGCGTTGTTTTGCCGATACCTCGCGCAAACGAGCGGCTCCGCTGCAGCAGAGTGATGTCCGGATTGCTCTGTTTTTTCAAATAAAGAGCGAGATCACAGGCAATACCTCCGCCGCCGATAATCACGACCTCGTTTCCGGCTTCTGCCCGGCCATCAAAAACATCCTTATAAGAAACTGCGTGCTCGAGTCCCGGGATTTCCGGCTGACGCGGAAGAATACCTGTACAGATGACGACTTCATCCGCCGCTTCAAAGAGCGGGTCTGAGGCATCCGCACGATGGTTTAAAAGAACATCCACTCCGAGCTTTTCCAGCTGCACTTTAAAATAGCGCAGCGTCTCGTAAAACTCCTCCTTGCCGGGGATACGTTTGGAATAATTCAGCTGTCCGCCGATTTCTTCCCTTTCATCAACGAGTGTCACGGAATGTCCCCGTTCAGCTGCGACCCGGGCTGTTTCCAAACCGGCGGGCCCTGCCCCGATAACGACGATTTTTTTAGGGTTTTCCGAAGGCAGAAGCGGGAGATCGATTTCCCGTCCGGCTTCCGGATTAACAAGACAGGTCGCCGGTTTCCCTTCAAATACATGGTCCAGGCACGCCTGGTTGCAGGCAATGCACGTGTTGATTTCTTCATGTTTTTCCGCTTTGGCTTTCGATAAAATCGCAGGATCGGCAAGAAAAGGACGGGCCATAGAAACGAGCTGTACCGCACCGCGTTCCAGAATTTTCTCCGCATCCCGTGGATCATTAATTCGGTTGCTCGCAATGACCGGAATCGTAACGTGGGCTGCCAGCTTTTCCGCCACGGGAACAAACTGCATCCGAGGTACTTTCATGGAAATTGTCGGGGTGCGGGATTCGTGCCAGCCGATACCGACATTCAGGGCGTCCGCTCCTGCTTCTTCCAGCCGGGAAGCCCATAATGCCGTTTCTTCCTCCGTCGTACTGCCTTCAATCAAATCGAGCCCGGACATACGGAACACAATCGGAAAGTCCGGACCGACCTCCTCCCGTACCGCTTTAAGAATGGATAGAGGAAAGCGCAGCCGGTTTTCCAGCGTACCGCCCCACTGATCCTCCCGCTGATTTGTCACAGGAGAAACAAATTCATTGATTAAGTAGCCTTCAGACCCCATAATTTCGACTGCGTCAAAACCGGCTTCTTTAGCACGTCCGGCTCCTTCGGCAAAGTCCTGAATCGTCCGTTCAATTTCCTCTTCCGAAAGAGCCCTCGGCGTATCCGGGTTGATAGGAGATTTGAGAGCGGAGGGAGCAACAGGGTCCAGGCCGGTCATCGCCTTGTAGGCATAGCGTCCCGCATGAAACAGCTGTAGGGCAATGGCCCCGCCCTCGTCGTGTACGGCTTTTGTCATCGGTTTCCAGCGCTCGGCATCTTCTTCTTTGTAAATGGTCATAAAATCCTCGCCGCCGCCGTTGCCTTCCGGGTTTACAGCCGCTCCGCCGGTCACAATCAGGCCGACATCATGCTGTGCACGGCGCCGGTAAAATTCTGTGAGTCGTTCTTCCCCGCGGTCCATCCCTTCCAGTCCGACGTGCATCGATCCCATCATGACACGGCTTCTCAGCTTAAGTGGTCCAATCGTAATCGGTTCAAATAACATTTCAGCACCTCCGGAATTTAAATGAGTGAATACTCATTCACTACGGTTAGTATAACGTATTCCCTCTTTTTAGGGAACTCTGATTCAGAAAATTAGAACTTTAGGAAGAAAGCCTTTTCAGCGTTTTATTTTTTCCGGAAGAACGGGTATGCTTGTACTAATGCAAAAATCGAAGGAGGAATTCCTGTGAGCGACATGTTTACAGACATCAAGAAACAGGTGAAACAGGTGAACCCGGCCATCGTCTTTCCGGAAGGGACGGACGAGCGGATTCTGGAAGCAGCGGTAAGGCTTCAAGCAGATGGGATCCTGCAGCCAATTTTGATCGGCAGCAAAACAGAAGTCGAAGCAAAAGCGGAAGAAATCGGACAGGATGTTTCGAAAGTGACGATCCTCGATCCGGAAACGTATGAGGATTTCGACAGTCTCGCGGAAGCATTTGTTGAACGCCGTAAAGGAAAGAACACAAAGGAAGAAGCAGAGGCGATTGTTAAGACGCCGAACTATTTCGGAACGATGCTCGTCTATACCGGTAAAGCAGCCGGTCTCGTAAGCGGTGCTGCTCATTCTACAGGAGACACGGTCCGTCCGGCACTGCAGATCATCAAGACGAAAGAAGGCGTGAAGAAAACGTCCGGTGTCTTTGTCATGGTCCGTGGAGAAGAGCGCTACATTTTCGGCGACTGTGCTATAAACATTGCACCGGACAGCAGCGATCTGGCAGAAACAGCTGTGGAAGCAGGCAAAACGGCCAGAGTTTTCGGACTGGATCCGAAAGTGGCCATGCTCAGCTTTTCTACAAAAGGCTCAGCCAAAAGTAAAGAAACAGAACGTGTCGTGGAAGCCGTTCAACTTGCCCGGGAAAAAGATCCGGTACTGAACGTCGATGGAGAATTCCAGTTTGACGCGGCTTTCGTACCATCCGTAGCAGAAAAAAAAGCTCCGGATTCACCGCTGAAAGGAGAAGCTAACACATTTATCTTCCCAAATCTGGAAGCCGGAAACATCGGCTACAAAATCGCCCAGCGGCTCGGAAACTTTGAAGCTGTCGGGCCGATTCTCCAGGGACTGAATCAGCCGGTCAACGATCTCTCCCGAGGCTGCAGCCAGGAAGACGTCTACAAACTGGCGCTCATTACAGCTATGCAGAGTCTGCAGCAATAAAACAGAATAAAAATTCAAAAGCGCCGCGGGGACTCTTTCAGTTTCCGCGGCGCTTTTTATTTTAGCTGTGTTAAAGCCATGGACTTTAACAGAAACATTGATGCCGTTAAAAAAGGCACCATGAAAATATCCAACGCTGTGTAACGAAGGCGGGGACACCCGGAGGATCAGCGCCGTTCGAGAATCCATTTTGGCGGACTCTTCTCCCGCTAATATCAGCCGGGAACAAGCCCTTGGGTAAGCCGCCGGGAAGCAGCGTTATGCATCTCATAAACGAGCTGTTTTCAAGGTAGCTTTCTCTTAAATTCCAGCTGATTTCCTGACCCGCAGGAGGTGTATGTTTTAACACACTTCATTCGATTTTTACTAATACAGTTTCTTCCGCTTAAAAATTTCTTCGAACAGCCGCTGCGCGCTTCTTTAAAAAATTTCTTTCCCAAAATCCAGCTGTGACAGGGTTTTTCTTATTTTTCAAAAAATTAATAGAAAAAAATTTGGAAATAGTATTGCAATTTATGTGGTTTGTTATACAATAAGACACATGAAGAAAAACTGTTCTAATACAGAATGAAACACTGCAAAGCAAGAGATGTGAAGGAGGGTTTGCATGAGTTCGTACACCAAAAAAGGAAAACTGGAAATAAAGGAGGTATTATACCGGTTCGTGGAAGAGGAGGTCCTCCCCGGAACGGAAGTTGATTCGGATACTTTCTGGCAGGGAGCGGAAGACGTTATCTCCGGGCTTCAGCCGGAAATAGAGGAAGTTCTCCAGGTAAGGGAAGACATGCAGCAGAAGCTGGATCAGTGGCATACGGATAACCCCGGGAAGCCCGATCTGAAATCATACAAAAAGTTTCTTAACGAAATCGGCTATCTGGAACCGGAAACAGAAGATTTCACTGTGACAACGGAAAATGTGGACAGGGAAGTTACCGAACAGTCCGGTCCGCAGCTCGTTGTTCCGGTCAATAATGCCCGCTACGCCCTGAACGCGGCAAATGCCCGCTGGGGGAGCCTGTACGACGCACTTTACGGAACAGATGTTATTCCGGAAACGGACGGGGCGGAAAAAGGAAAAAGCTATAATCCGAAGCGTGGAGAAAAAGTTATTGCCTACGCGAAGGAATTTCTTGATGAGCACTTTCCGCTGGAAAAAGGAAGTCATGCGGATGTCGAAGCCTACAAAGTGAAAAACGGTCAGCTTTCAGCAGAAGCCGGTGAAACAGTTTCCGTAAAAAACCCGGAATCCTTCCTCGGCCACCGTGGTCCGGAAGAAACACCGGAAGCACTTCTTTTCATTAATAACGGACTGCACGTCGAAGTACAGATCGACCGGGAGCACCCGATCGGCAAAACAGACAAAGCAGGCGTAAAAGACGTATTAATGGAAGCGGCTACAACGACAATAATGGACGCAGAAGACAGTGTTACAGCGGTCGATGCGGAAGATAAAGTCGAGGTGTACCGCAACTGGCTCGGCCTTATGAAAGGGAATTTAACAACAAGCTTTCAAAAAGGGGACGGGAAAGTCGAAAGAACGTTAAATGAAGACCGGACGTATCAGGGGAAAAACGGTGAAGGAAGCATTTCCGGAAGATCTCTTCTCCTTGTCCGCAACGTCGGTCACTTAATGACTACCGATATGGTCAGGCTGAACGGAAAGGACGTGTCCGAAGGAATTATAGACGGCCTCGTTACTTCTCTGACTGCCAAGCATGATCTGCTGCAGAACAGCAGGTATCAAAATTCCAAAACCGGCTCTATATATATCGTTAAGCCAAAAATGCACGGCTCCCGTGAAGTCCGGCTGACGAACACTCTCATGGAGCGGATCGAAAAAGTCCTCGGCCTGGAGCCGAACACGATCAAAATCGGTGTTATGGACGAAGAGCGCCGCACTTCCTTAAATCTAAAACAGTGCATCCGGGAAGTGAAAGACCGAATCTTCTTTATTAACACCGGGTTCCTCGACCGGACAGGCGACGAAATCCATACGTCCTTCCTCGCCGGCCCGATGATCAGGAAAGACAGCATGAAAGGCTCTGTCTGGCTGAACACGTACGAGGATGCCAACGTGTACCAGGGTCTCCGCACCCGCCTTAATGAACGGGGTCAGATCGGCAAGGGAATGTGGGCCATGCCGGATGAAATGAAAAATATGATGGAACAGAAAGACGGGCAGCTCCTCGCCGGAGGCAACACCGCCTGGGTTCCATCACCTACAGCAGCAGCACTGCATGCAATGCACTATCACCGGATTGATACTGCACAGGTACAGGAAGAAAAACAGCAGTCGCTTCATCCTGAAGCTGACGATATGCTGCAGGTACCGGTGGAAGAAAAGCCGGAGTGGAGTGAAGAAGAAAAGCAGCAGGAGCTGGAAAACAACGCTCAGGGTATTCTCGGATATGTTGTCCGCTGGGTGGAACAGGGTGTCGGCTGTTCCAAAGTGCCGAACCTGAAACACGTGCACCTTATGGAAGACCGTGCGACACTCCGTATTTCGAGTCAGCACATGGCCAACTGGCTGGAGCATGGCATCTGCTCAAAAGAGGAAGTAAGGCGCACGATGGAAAAAATGGCCGGCCTCGTGGATGAGCAGAACGCCGGGGATCCGGAATACCTGCCGATGGCCGGAAACTTTGAAGAATCCACCGCTTTCCAGGCAGCACTTGAACTTGTGCTCGATGGTAAAAACCAGCCGAGCGGCTATACCGAACCAATTCTTCACCGCAGACGCCGGGAATTCAAGGAGAAAATGCGAAATAAACAGTCTGTATAAAAAAACGCCTCCATGGCGCACGAAGAAAGGTGTGAACGAGCATGATTACAAGAGAAAAAACATCTGCACAGGAACTTGCTGAAAAATGGGTGAACCAGCAGCTCGAAAGTGGAAAAACGGCAGAAGACCTTCATAAAACAATGTTCGTTTACGGCGACAGCGTGATGGAAGCACAGATGGATGAGCAGGGAACTCTGCAGATGAAAAATAAGAACGAAGCAAACATCGTCATTTTCCGTACTCCAGAACCACAGCCCGGCCCTATGTGCCGGTGCTGCGGGATGGACTACGATAATGAGAAAGAGGCACTTCAGTGCTGTGCGTACATCGACTAGCATATTTTTTTGGAAGTGCTGTTATAAAACAATGAAAATTTAAATTATACTGTTTACTACAGAAAAGGAGAGATGTAAAGTGGCTAATCAAAAAGAACAACTCGAACAGGAATGGGCACAGGATCGATTTAAAGGGGTGGAGCGTCCTTACTCCGCAGAAGATGTATTAAAACTGCGCGGCTCCGTAGTAATTGAGCAGACTCTTGCACGCATGGGTTCTGAGCGTCTATGGAGACTCATCAACGAAGAAGATTTCGTTAACGCTCTCGGTGCCCTTACAGGTAACCAGGCTATGCAGCAGGTAAAAGCAGGTCTTAAGGCGATTTACCTGAGCGGCTGGCAGGTGGCAGCAGATGCCAACCTCTCCGGACAGATGTACCCGGACCAGAGCCTTTACCCGGCAAACAGCGTACCGCATGTTGTACGCCGCATTAACCAGACGTTCCAGCGCGCGGATCAGATTCAGACAGCGGAAGGAAAAGGCGACACTAACTGGTTTGCACCGATTGTTGCAGACATGGAAGCCGGCTTCGGCGGACCGCTTAACGTATTCGAACTGACCAAGCAGATGATCGAAGCAGGGGCAGCCGGTGTACACCTTGAAGACCAGCTTTCTTCTGAGAAGAAGTGTGGACACCTCGGTGGTAAAGTACTTCTTCCTACACAGGTAGCTGTACGTAACCTTGTATCCGCACGTCTTGCAGCAGACGTAATGGGCGTACCGACCATCATCATTGCGCGTACGGATGCAAACGCTGCCAACCTGATCACGAGCGACGTGGATGAGTACGATCACCCATTCCTTACAGGCGAGCGCACATCAGAAGGTTTCTTCCGCACAAACGACGGTATCGACCAGGCGATTTCACGAGGTCTGGCTTACGCTCCGGTTGCCGACCTTATCTGGTGCGAAACGAGCGAGCCGAATCTCGAAGAAGCGAAAAAGTTCGCGGATGCAATCCACGAAAAGTTCCCTGGCAAAATGCTTGCCTACAACTGTTCACCATCCTTCAACTGGAAAGCGAAGCTGGATGATGAAACGATTGCGAAATTCCAGAAAGAACTTGGTAAAATGGGATACAAGTTCCAGTTCGTTACACTTGCAGGCTTCCACGCGCTGAACCACAGCATGTTTGAGCTTGCCCACGATTACAAGGACAACGGAATGGCAGCCTACTCCAAGCTGCAGCAGGCGGAATTTGATTCCGAAGACAAAGGCTACACAGCGACACGCCACCAGCGTGAAGTTGGTACCGGCTACTTCGATGAAGTATCCCAGGTTATTTCCGGGGGAACTTCTTCCACACTTGCTCTTTCCGGCTCTACCGAAACATCCCAGTTCAAGTAAAAAAATAGAGCGGCCGCGTTGTACTTCACAGCGCGGCCGCTCCTTTTTGTGAAACTTACTTGAAAATAAAATATATGTAGCAAAAAAAGTCCGCCGTCGTTTCCATGGGGACGCTTTCCGGGCGGGCCGGCCTCAGCTAATTTCTTCCGCCCTTAGGTTTGGAAGAAATGGATCTTCGACTCGGCCTTGATCGCCCCGGAGTCGCCCCATGTCCACTACAGCTTACGGTACAAAAAGACAACGCAGTACCTCCTGTCTAAACAGATGTCGTTCCTTCTGTTTAGACAGGAAGTTACATGACGATAATAGGACCTTTTCATTTCTCACGGTGCAGAGGTGCTGCATAAGTGTCTCTGTTAGAGTTCTGGACTCTTACCTGGTCTTAAGTAAACTTGCTGGAACCAGATGTATGTTCCAATAAACCCGGATTAAACTGATGAATTTCCTCTATTAAAGGCTTTTCTCTCGGCATTTTCATCAGATGAACCCGTGAAGATAAACGAGAAGAAAAACGTATGCTTTTATGAACAATCATTCTCATTCGTTAAAAAAGTGACAAAGCGATTTTTCGAGACGCCTGCGGAAAAAGAAAGCGGGAAGATCCTCCCGGACGTCAGGAAAGCCGCATGCTTTCTCCGCAGCAAGCGAAGAAAAAAAGCCGCAGGCACTCCAATAACCAGACAGATCATTAACAGAGTTAAAAATCGGTTGTACTTCACAGCGCGGCCGCTCCTTTTTATAAAGAGGGCAGAAAAGCGGAGGGGCTGTAAGGACCAATCAGTAGAGACGTTCGTTCCGCTTTTCCATCCGCTCCAGATGGTATTCAAAG
>REBZ01000056.1 GCA_007692495.1 Alkalicoccus sp. | reverse complement strand
GAAAGCAAATAGACAAAGGGAAGGTCCTGCGGGGCCTTTTTCTATGCGGGAACCAGAAACAAAACTTCACGTTTGCCGGATTCGGGAAGAGGGTTAGTAGAAAGGAAAGAATTCTTTTAAAGGAGGTTTCTTTGTGAGCTGGGAATATAAAGGAAAGAAATTGGAAGTCGTGCAGGGAGATATTGCGTCCCAGCGGGATATAGATGCTGTAGTGAACGCAGCGAATGCCCAGCTGGAAACAGGAGGAGGGGTTGCCGGAGCTCTACACCGGGCAGCGGGACCGGAACTTGCGGAAGCAGGCAGAAAACATGCACCGATCAACCCGGGGGAAGCGGTAATTACACCGGCGTTTCAGCTGCCGAATAGCAATGTGATTCACTGTCTTGGTCCGGTCTATGGGCAGGACACTCCGGAGGATGAACTTTTGAAAAACTGCTACGAAAAAACGCTTTATTTAGGGGAAAAGGAAAAGCAGAAAAGCATCGCTTTTCCTGCGATTTCCACGGGAGCCTTCGGTTTTCCTTTTGAAAAGGCGCTCGATTTGGCTGTCGACACGGTCTTCGAAGTTCTACCGGAATTAGAACACGTTGAGTTCGTCCGCTTTGTGCTGTTCAGCAGTAAAGAAGCAGAAGCCTACAAAAAAGCACTGGAGAAAAAGCTCGGGTAGCAGATCGATATTTTTATGCAGCTGACGACAGTTGTCTCTGCACACAATAAGGAGGGAGTTTATGACCTGGAAAGTAGAATTTGATTATATTAATACAAATGGTATTACGCTTCACACAGCTTCTGCCGGTCCGGAAGACGGGCCGCTTGTTCTGCTTCTGCACGGATTTCCGGAATTCTGGTACGGGTGGCACAATCAGATACAGCCGCTGGCGGACGCCGGATACCGTGTGGTCGTACCGGATCAGCGCGGATATAACCTGAGCGACAAACCGGACGGGGCAGAAAACTATGCGATTGATATTCTCCGGGATGATATTACGGGTCTGATCGAGGCCCTCGGAAAAGAAAAGGCTTATCTTGTCGGCCATGACTGGGGTGGGGCTGTGGCATGGCACCTTACTGCTACAAAACCGGAGTACGTGGAGAAACTTATTGCTGTCAACATACCCTACACGGGAGCAATGAGAAAAGCGATGATGCGCTACCCGCAGCAGTGGGTGAAAAGTTTATATATGCTTTTCTTTCAAATTCCCGAGGCTCCTGAAAAAATGTTTCAATCAGAAGGATTTGAGCCGATGAAACAGGCACTTGCAGCAACCGCCATGCCGAAAACATTTTCGGAGGGGGATCTGGAGCAGTATGAAAAAGCCTGGTCCAGAGAAGGTGCCCTGACAGGGATGCTTAACTGGTACAGAGCTCTGAAATACGCACGGATTCAAGAAGTCAACGTGACGGTTCCCGTCCGCATGATCTGGGGTTTGGGTGACCAGTTTCTAAGCCCGAAAACCGCAGAAACAAGCCTGGAGTTCTGTGATAACGCCGAACTGATCTATGTCGGTGAGGCGACACACTGGGTTACCCACGAACAGCCGGAAATTGTGAACCGGCTCATTCAGGAGTTCCTTGCTGATGGGTAAAGTGAATTGATGAAGAGAAGCTCTCCTGTACGACGGAGGCTTCTCTTTTTCTTTGGCTCTGTTAAAGCTCCGGGTTGTTTTTGGAGTGCCTGTGGCTCCTTCTCGGAAGAGCTGGGTGGATTTTTCCCTAATCATCAACGATGCTTTAATAGAGTGAAAATAAATAATTGATCTTATTTTCTGAATTTTCTCATTTAATCCCATTAGAACGTAGTATAATAAGAAGATAGATAAACAGTCAGTAAAGTAAGAAGTGATGTTTGTAAACCAGCCACGCATTTCTCCAAAGGATACAGCTATTCCTCAAATTCTTCTATTTTATGGCAGCCGTGTATAAACAGCCGCTAATTATGAGTAAGTTATGTGGGGTGTGACAAATGGAAGAAGTGATGAAACAGCAAGTTTGGAGGCGCTTTGTAGAGGATGGGGCGCTGGATTCTGCTCGGATTAACAAACGGATTATCGAGTCCTGGTATTTCTGCAAAAAATCCGGTGTGAATCCTTATGATGGTAAAGGAACTCAATTACTGAGTCTTGATGCGTTAAAAGAACGGCAGAGAGCGAATGCCCAGCTGCTGGAAATATCACTTCCGTTTTTAAATAATTTGCACAATCTATTTAAACATACAGAAGCGATTATACTATTGATCGATCCGGAAGGGTATGTGCTCAAAGCTGCTGGCAGGGCAGACGCTCTGAAATATGCCCGGAACATTAATTTTGTGGAAGGTGTGAAATGGACAGAGGATTCAGTTGGTACAAATGCGATTGGAACGGCGTTGAGAATTGAAGAGGCAATTACGGTGGTTGGCTCGGAACATTATTCAATTGCTTCACAGAACTGGGATTGTTCTGCTGCACCGATCAAGGATACTGATGGGACGCTGTTGGGAGTATTGGATTTATCCAGCAGAATCGGCTCATGTAATCACGAAAATATATTAGGAGCGGTGGCGGCCTTCTCTTATGCAATTGAACACGAATGGCAGCACAGAATGAAAAAAGAGGACGAAGAATTGTTAGAAGTCGCGCAGCGATTCGAAGGAAACACCCCGTCTTTTATTTTATGCAACCGAAAAGATATGCTGCTGTATGTTCATCCAGAGTTGAACAACTTAACAGCAGCCCTTTCGAAAAAATTAATCCACTCCGAACTTGAGGAGGCAGGTTATACGATTACGATGAAGCTGCCGGTTTTTTCCGAAAAATCAGGCCGTTTAATCGGTTATCAGCTTTGTCTCACTGAAAAAAAGAGAAGAAGGCAGGAACTTCCCGGCTCACGAGATACACCTCCGTTTGTTTTTCGTGGAGTTACGGGGGTAAGCAGCCGCTTTCGCTCTGTTTTAAGGCAGGCGGAACAAGCAGCAAAAACTAACATTCCCGTGCATCTGACTGGAGAGACTGGTACAGGAAAGGAATTATTTGCGAAGGCGATTCATGAAAACAGCCAGCGGAAAAAAGGACCTTTTGTTGAGCTGAGCTGTGGGACGGTCCCGGCAAGTTTATTGGAAAGTGAGTTGTTTGGTTATGTGCCGGGGGCGTTCACTGGAGCAGGGAAGACAGGGTATAAAGGAAAACTGGCCCAGGCAGACGGGGGAACGTTATTTTTGGATGAAATAGGTGAAATCTCGCATTCGATGCAGGTGGCTCTGTTGAAAGTATTAGAAAATCAGCGCGTAACCGCCTTGGGAGGAGTAAAAGAAACACAGCTGGATTTTCGGCTTATTACGGCTACAAACAAAGATTTGACAGCTATGATGGAAGCTGGAGTGATACGTGAGGACTTTTACTACCGCCTGTTTGTGTATCCGATAAAACTCCCTGCGTTAAGGGAAAGAAAAGAAGACATTGGCCACTTTATCCATTGGTATTGTGATAATCATCAATGGAACGTCTATTGGTCAAAGGAGATGATTGAGGCGTTTACGAACTTTTCCTGGCCCGGCAATATTCGCCAGCTCTTTAACAGTCTGGACAGAATCATGGTTTATTACGGCGGGGAATTACCTTCCGTGGAAGAGCTGCAAAGCTGGATTTTTCAACAGCAGGGGTTTAAATTCAAGAATACTGATCGTTTAAAAGTGTCGGATACGTTGTTGACTTTCCGGGAAGAGATCGAGAAAAAAGAGATTCAAAAAGCGTTGGAAAAAGCACACGGCAAAGCCCAGGGGGCAATTGAGAAACTGGGTATGTCCAGAAGCACGTTTTATCGGAAGTTGAAAAAATACCAGCTATAAATTAATAGGACGATATGAGACAAAATCGGACACATTCTCATTTTGTCTCATTTTTTGTGCCGGCATATCAATACATACTGTTATTGTAAGCGCTTACTGTGTTGGCACGGAAGTTGCATTATTAGTTAAGTAGAAGGAGGTGGCGGGCTCGAAGGACGTCTCTTCAAAAAATAATAAAGGAGGACTCTAACAATGAAAATATCTGAAGAAATGGTACAGGGAATTACAAGCGAAAAAGCCAAATGGATGTACCAGAAGATGTGTGAGATTCGGATGTTTGAGGATCGTGTGCATGAATTGTTTGGGCAAGGTCTTCTGCCGGGATTTATTCATTTATATGCCGGGGAGGAAGCGGTGGCTGTTGGTGTATGTGCTCACTTAGATGATAAGGACAGCATCACGAGTACACACAGGGGCCACGGCCACTGTATTGCTAAAGGCTGTGAACTTGATGGCATGATGGCGGAACTTTACGGTAAAGCGACAGGTTTATGTAACGGCAAAGGTGGTTCAATGCATATTGCGGACGTGGAAAAAGGAATGCTTGGGGCTAATGGTATTGTCGGCGGCGGGTTTCCACTTGCAACAGGAGCAGGACTAACAGCTAAGCTGAAGAAAACAGGTGCGGTTGCCGTTTGTTTCTTTGGGGACGGAGCCGGAAATCACGGAACGTTTCATGAAGGAATCAACCTCGCAGCGATTTGGAATCTGCCAGTTGTTTTTGTTGCTGAAAACAATGGTTATGCAGAAGCCACCCCATTTGAATATGCGTCAAGCTGTACGAATATTGCAGACAGGGCAGAAGCCTATAACATTCCGGGAGAAGTTGTGGATGGAAAAGATGTCACAGCTGTCTTCGATGCAGCCCAGAGAGCAGTGGAAAGAGCCCGTAAAGGAGAAGGACCATCGTTGATTGAGTGTAAAACATATCGTAACTATGGTCACTTTGAAGGCGATGCTCAAAAGTATAAAACTTCGGAAGATAAAAAGAGTCACGTCGAGGAATTGGATGCCCTCAAAACCTTTCGTGATTATTTGATCAGGCAGGAGCTGGTAACGGAAGTGGATCTAGATGAAATGGAGCGTTCTGTAAAGGAAGCGGTAGAAAAATCCGTGAAATTCGCAGAAGAAAGTCCACTGCCGACAGCAGCTGATTTAACGAAAGACGTTTATGTTTCCTACGAAACTCCGGAAAGAGGTGAACAATAATGACGCGAATGATTACTTTTTCACAAGCGATCAATGAAGCACTGCAGTTAGCCATGCGCAAAGATGAAAACGTCATTTTAATGGGAGAAGATGTGGCCGGCGGCGCGGAAGTCGACCATCTCCAGGATGAAGAGGCGTGGGGCGGCGTTATGGGGGTTACTGCAGGCCTTGTCCAGGAGTTTGGACGTGATCGAATTCTTGATACGCCGATTTCGGAAGCAGGTTATATTGGAGCGGCGGTTACGACTGCTGCCACAGGAATGCGTCCAGTTGCAGAGCTTATGTTTAATGATTTTATTGGAAGCTGTCTGGACGAAGTAATGAACCAGGGTGCTAAACTCCGTTATATGTTCGGCGGCAAAGCAAAAGTGCCACTGACTATCCGTACGATGCACGGAGCAGGATTTAGAGCAGCGGCCCAGCACTCGCAGAGCCTTTACGGTATGTTCACAGCGATTCCGGGGATTAAAGTCGTTGTTCCCTCCACTCCATATGATGCCAAGGGATTGCTATTAGCTGCGATTGAAGATGACGATCCGGTTGTTTTTTTCGAGGACAAAACACTTTATAACGTGAAAGGGGAAGTGCCTGAAGGGTACTACACGATTCCTCTCGGGCAAGGAGAGATCAAACGTCCAGGCAGCGACTTAACCATCGTTGGAATTGGGAAGCAGGTCCAGACAGCTTTGACGGCCGCAGAACAGCTCGTGAAAAAGGGCATTGAAGCAGAAGTTGTTGACCCGCGAAGCTTATCGCCGCTTGATGAAAGTATTATTTTGGATTCGATTATGAAGACAAACAGATTGATCATCGTCGATGAAGCAAATCCTCGCTGCAGTATTGCAACAGACATTTCAGCGATGGCGGCTGATAAAGGGTTTGATTATCTTGATGCTCCGATTAAAATGATTACCGCTCCTCACTGTCCAGTACCATTTTCACCGGCACTGGAAGATATTTATCTTCCAACACCGGATAAAATTCTCAAAGTTGTCTCTGAAATGATCGAAGACGATTCGATCGTAAAACTTTAAATGAAACAAGATAGAGGTGTGAACAGAAGTGCTGTTCACACCTTCTTTACACTAGGAGAGAATTAGGAAATGGAGGCTGATGTTGATGGCAAAGGAAATTATTATGCCAAAATTGGGTATGAGTATGACAGAAGGAACGGTTGTGCTCTGGCATAAAAAAAAGGGTGACCCGATTAAAAAAGGGGAGCCGATTGTCTCAATCAGTTCAGAAAAAATAGAAAATGAAGTGGAAGCACCGATGGATGGAGAACTCATTGAAGTGAGCGCCGAAGTAGACGATGTCGTACCAGTTGGAAAAGCACTCGGCTACGTGGGAGAACCAGGGGAAGAAGTCCCCGAGCAAAGCGCAGAGAAACAAGCCGATATTTCTGATTCAACTGAAAAGGAGCAGGTAAAATCCCCGGCAGCCACAGAGAAAACAGAAACAAAGCTGAAATCCTCGCCTTCGACAGGCGGACGCAAACGCGTATCCCCTGCAGCAAAAAAGCTGGCGCGGCAGCATGGTGTTGATATAGAGACTGTCGATGGCACAGGGCCGCAGGGCAGGATTGTAAAAGAGGATATTCTCAAGGCAGCAGAAGAAAAACAAACAGAACCTGCACCGCCGTCATCACCGTCTCACTCACCAGTGGAAAAGGTGGAAACAAAAGAACCGACGAAGAAAAACTTCAGTGGAATCCGCAAAGTTATCGCTCAACGGATGCATGAAAGTATGCAGAACAGCGCACAATTAACAATCATGCGGAATGCTGACGTAACAGATTTGATGGCATTCCAGAAACACATCCGCAGAGACCTGGAATACACAGAACGGGAAATAAAAGTTACGATTACCGACCTTCTGGCAAAAGCAGTGGCGATGGCACTCGTTAAACACCCGGAAATGAACAGTGCACAAATCGACAACACGATTTATCAATACCATCATGTTCACTTAGGTATTGCCGCGGCAAATGACAAAGGATTAGTTGTTCCGGTAGTTTTTCATGCTCACGAGAAAAATATCGAACAGCTTTCAGACGCAGTGCGTGCCCTTGGTCAAAAAGCAAAAGATGGCACGTTGACAACAGAAGAAATGTCCGGTTCTACTTTTACGATTACGAATTTAGGAAGATCAGGAGTCTCCTTTTTTACTCCCGTGCTGAATCCACCCGAAATAGGCATCCTTGGTGTCGGTACTATCGAAGAAATCGCTGTATTTCAAGACGGAGAAGTGGTCCCGAAAAATAAACTCCCATTGAGTTTGACGTTTGACCACCGCATCATTGACGGAGAGCCGGCAAGCCGCTTCCTCGATACGGTGATCCGCTATTTGGAGCATCCGTATAGTCTGTTAGTTTAGCGCCGGTAGAGGAGGAGAAGGAGCATGGCAGAAAAACGCGAAGTGGTGATTATTGGCACAGGCCCCGGCGGTTACGTGGCAGCCATACGGGCAGCCCAGCACGGAAAACAAGTGACCGTTATTGAAAAAGAAGCTGTAGGAGGGACTTGTCTGAATATCGGGTGCATTCCCTCCAAAGCGCTGATTACCGCAGGTCATCATTTTCAGCAAATGAAATACGGCGGCGATATGGGACTTTACGCTGAAAATGCCTACGTGAATATGCAGGAAGTTCAGTCGTGGAAACAAGGCATCGTTTCCCGGCTCACCCAGGGAGTCAAATACCTGCTGAAAGGAAATGGAGTTGAAACGATCGAAGGCACTGCTGTATTCAGCAGTCCAAATACGATAGAGGTGACACAAGCAAACGGCAGCATACAGTCCCTTATGTTTGAACACTGTATCATTGCTGCTGGGTCACGTCCCATTGAACTTCCCGGTCTTCCCTGGGGAAAGCGGATTCTTTCCTCCACTGAAGCACTGGCACTCAACGAAATCCCAGAAAAAATCGCGATCGTCGGTGGAGGATATATAGGCGTCGAACTTGGCACTGCCTATGCACAGCTCGGCAGTCATGTGAGCCTTATTGAAGGTACCGAAGCCCTGCTGCCCGGCTTTGAAAAATCCATGGTATCACTCGTCGAAAATAAGCTCAATAACCTAAGCAGTGTCGATATTTATACGAATGCCAAAGTAGAACAGGCAGCAGAAAAGCCAGACAGTGTAACCCTCCAGTTTCAAATCGGGAACGAAACCCACGAATTAGAAGCAGATGTTGCATTTATAACCGTCGGGCGTAAACCAAATACCGATCAATTAAGGCTGGGAAAAACCGGTGTTCTTGTCGACGATCGTGGGTTTATACTCGTCAACGAAAGGTGCGCTGCTTCGCAGGACGGTATCTTCGCAGTCGGTGATGTATGTGATGGTCCGGCACTGGCCCATCGAGCTTCTTTTCAAGGGAAGGTGGCAGCCGATAACATTGGAGGATATGATGTTATCGATGAACAAGTTATTCCATCGGTTGTTTTTTCCGATCCTGAACTGGCAAGTGTTGGTTTAAGTTTTGATGAAGCTGTAAAACAGGGGTATCAAGCGGTGAAAACGTCCTTTCCATTTGCAGCAAATGGGCGTGCGATGACGTTTAATGATTCGGAAGGTTTTGTGCAGCTCGTAGTGGATGAGGAGGAAGGCAGTATTCTCGGCGCCCAGATTGCCGGCCCGTCTGCGTCGGAGCTGATTAATGAATTAACATTAGCCGTACAGTCGCAGTTAACAATAGAAGATGTATCTCTCGTTGTTCATTTTCATCCGTCTTTAGGTGAAACGATTATGGAAGCAGCAGAACTTGCCATGGGACACCCGGTACACATGCTGAAGTAAACGCCCTGTAGTGGAATTTCATGCGCGAACGGGGAAAATGATATGTAAGCAGTTCAGGAGCTGAAATATATAAGAATAGAACATAAAGCAGCTGAAGCAGAGAACCTCGGAAACGAGGAATTTGAACGGTTCATCAAAGGTAAAAGCTATATCAAAACAGCGGTCGTTACAAAGCACACAATAGAGCAGTGAAAATAAGCCAGGCTCCTTTTCCAGAGGCGTCTGGCTTATTTGTGATTAGTCAACACGAAAGCAGATTGCTGATTAAATCGCATGAGTGGCTGGAAGTAGTCTTGTTTAATCTTTCAGCGGCTCCTGATCGACAACTGAAACAAATAAATATGTTTTGTTCTACAAACAGAAAATACTAAATTCATTCTTTCTTCAAATCTTCCTGATTTAATGGAGGTGATATTACTTTAGAGGAGGGGAATTTAATAATGAAAAAATCAGTACACGGACTTACTGTTCTTTTAGCTTCCGGACTGCTTCTAGCAGCCTGCAGCAACGAAGGAGACAACACTGCACAGAACAGTGAAAATACAGGGAATGATGGGAATAATGAGGCATCCGAAGAAAACATGAACCATGATGAAAATATGAATCAGCAAAACGAGAATGAAGAGGAGGAAAACGACACAGAGGGACAGGAAGAAAGCAGGAGCACTTTTGAAGAAAATTTTGCTGAACTGCCGGAGTCGTTTAACGAAGGAGCAGACGAGGGACTGCAGACGATGAATACGAAAAATATTACACGTCTGGAAGGAGAAAACACGGAACATTTCTCTATCACCGCTTCGCAGACTATATGGCCGGCAACTCATGAACACAATCAGCCGGGCGCCGTAATTCTCGCAGATCCGGCAGAGTGGGAAAAAGCACTGGCGGCTCTGTCACTCGTACACCACCCGAATGACGGTCCGCTTCTGCTTATGGAAGACGGGCTTTCAGAAGAGATTTTGGCAGAAATTGAGCGTCTTTCCCCGAAAGGTAATGAAGATGGAGTGGAAATTCTCGCGGCTCTCGAGCTTTCAGATGAAGACAGAGAGCAGCTTGACGAATATGAAATAGATGAGATTACGGAAGAAGATCCGGCTGCTTTTGCGAAAGAGGTAGAGGACCGTTTTACAGAAACCATCGGTGAAAGACCGGAAAACGTCCTTATCGGTACGATGAATGAAGAACATAAAATTGCCTCCATCACGGCCGGCAGCTGGATTACCCATATGAACGAATCAATTTTGTATGTGGATGACGAAGTGCCGGAGCCGACGAAGGAAGCTCTGGAGGAACGGGAAGGCAGTGCCAACATCTATGTCATGGGTGGAGAATCCGCAGTTTCGGAGGAAGTAGTGGAAGAACTTCGTGAATACGGTAATGTAGAGAGAATCGGCGGAGACGGCCCAGTTGACCACTCCATTGATTTTGCCGCTTACGAGGACGATCATTTCGGCTGGGGAATTGATGAACCCGGTCACGGACTCGTATTCGCTTCCCCGGATGAACCAGAGCTTGCACTGGCAGGTGCGCCGCTTGCTCATCTAGGTAAACATGCTCCGATGATCTGGGTAGAAAACGACGAACTGGAAGAAGCACATGTAGAATATCTAGCCCGTCTGAAACCTTCATTTGAAGAGGCTCCGATGGAAGGCCCTTATAACCACGGGTATATTCTAGGAGGAGAAGAAATTATTTCTTTCCAGACCCAGGGGATTATCGATGATAAAATGGAAATACAGCCGCTGGATGGCGGAGGACATGACGAACACTAATATTTTTTCGTTGGAATTTGCCTGCTGGAGTTAGTTTTCCGAAACAGTGGGATAAAAAGAAAGGAGGACACGATGAGCAGGCACATCCTTGCCGTTGATGATGAAGAACAGATGCTTGATTTAATTACAGCATGTCTGAAGGGGACGAGCCGCATGATTACCGGAGTGAGCGATGCGAATCAAGCAGCAGCAATGCTCCAGCAGAAAAAGTACGATCTTGTACTGCTGGATATCATGATGCCGGAAAAAAGCGGATGGGAGCTTCTTGAAGAAATCCGCCGCCTTGAAGACCCTCCGCCGGTCATTATGCTGACGGCTCTGGGTGAAACAAACCATGTGGTGCGGGGACTGCAGAGAGGGGCGGACGATTATGTTACAAAGCCTTTTGAACCATCTGAACTGGCAGCCCGTATAGAAGCTGTACTGCGGCGGGGAAGTACAAAAAGTGAAAAAATAACCACGTACAACGTCAACGGAGTGGAAGTGGATACTGCCTTCCGTACTGTTAAGGCAGACGGCAGGGAGGTGGGACTTACTAAAAAAGAGTTTGATCTTCTGGCCTGTCTCATCGCTTCTCCGGGGCAGGTTTTTACAAGAGATCAGCTTCTGGATGTGGCTGCAGCAGCGGGGGAAGAGAGAATGGACCGAAGCATCGATGCCCATATTAAAAATATCCGGGAAAAGATGAAAAAAGCAGTGCCTGGAAAAACGGTCATTGAGACAATCTGGGGAGTCGGTTATCGTCTGCCGGAAAGTCGGGAGCCTTCCGCATGAGGCTGCCGGTAAAATCGGGCCTGCTTGTGCTCGGCGGATTTATTCTGCTTATCGTAACGATGAGTCTCGCTTTTTATTACGTGTCTGAATCCTTTTACCGGGAACAGCTGCTTGATGATATCGAGAGGCGTCTCGAAGCGCACCGGATCGTGCTGGAGGACAGCTTCCATGAAGAGGCAATAGAACATATACGCATTATGGAAGAAAGACAGGGCGAGGTAAACTATCTGCTTCTCTCCTCAGATGGAACAGTCATCGACGAAACGTCCGGGATTCCTGCGGCAGCACGTACAACGTATGAGAGCTGGCTGGGAGAACGACTCCCGGCAGAGGAAGGAACAGCGGTTTTTGCCGAAGCTTCACACCACAGTATCCCGCACGTCTATGCAGTGGAACCGGTGATGGAAAATGGAGAGCCGGTGGCTTATCTTTTTGTGGATGAGGCAACGAGCCGTTTCGAAGCTACACAGAATAATCTTGTTGTGCTTACTGTGGGGATGGCCGCACTCAGCTTTGTTCTGGCGGGCATGCTGGCGGCTCTCGTTTCCTATTTCATGACACGTCCGCTCACCCGGCTGACGCGGGCGGCTGAAAAAGTAGCGGACGGAAATTTTGAAATGGATGTCTACAGCTCCCGAACAGATGAAATAGGGGAGCTAAGCCGGGGACTGCAGACGATGGCAGAGAAGCTGAAATCCTATCAGCAGTCCCGGAGGATGCTTCTATCCAATGTTTCGCATGACCTGCGCACACCGCTTACTTATGTGAAAGCCTATGCCGCCCTTTTAAAAGATAACCCGGGGCTTCCTCCGGATGAGCTTATCGAGCAGGCAGGCGTTATTCATAGGGAGGCTCTGCGGATGGAGCGGCTCGTGGAAGACTTGTTTCAGCTTACAAAAATGGACGAAGGAAGGCTCCGGCTGGAACTTCATGAAGAAAATATCAGCGGCCTTTTGAACGTGATTGTCTCTTCCTATGAGATGATGGCCCGGGAGGAAGGCTGCCGGTTTAAAGCTTTCATTCCTGATTCCGAAACGATGCTTCAGCTTGACGAGGCGCGCCTGGAGCAGGCACTGACAAACATCGTCCGGAATGCTTTTCGTCACACTCCGGACGGCTCCTGCGTGACGCTCGAAATGAAAGAAACAGAAGAGGAAGTACGGATATCGATAGCTGATGAAGGTCCGGGCATCCCGGAAAAAGATATCAGTTTGATATGGGAAAGATTTTACCGTTCTGACGCATCACGCACTTCCAAAACCGGCGGAAGCGGTCTCGGACTGCCGATTGCCCGGCAGATTATAGAAGCTCACGGAGGTACGGTGGAGGCAGGGAACAGAAACTCAGGAGCGGAGTTTGTTTTTATCTTCCCGAAGTCACTGGACCAATAGGCATACAGGAAAAAGGAGCGGTTCCC